>NZ_JBDJLM010000042.1:0-45793 GCF_039673365.1 Pseudomonas sp. TWI923
CATGGCGGGATTGGGTGGTTTTCTGGGCTTGTTGGGGGGCAACGCCCTCTAAAAACGGGTTGGCGGGGGCTTGCCCCGCGAAGAGGCCCTTGAATTCAAATGCTTTGCAGGCAAAACAAAACGGGCGGAAAATGCTGCGCACTTCCCGCCCGCATGGCAAACCCGATGTGTATCAGGCCTTTTCTGCCATCAGCTTCTCGAGCTTCTCCTGGTCGCGGGCGAACTGGCGGATGCCCTCGGCCAGTTTCTCGGTGGCCATGGCGTCCTCGTTCATCGCCCAGCGGAACTGGCTTTCGTTCAGCACCTGTCTGGCCTCGCCGGTGCTGCCCGGTTTGAGGATACGCGGCAGCTCGCCCTGGTCGTCCGACAGCTGCTGCAGCAGCTCGGGGCTGATGGTCAGGCGATCGCAGCCGGCCAACTGCTCGATCTGGCCGATATTGCGGAAGCTCGCGCCCATCACCACGGTGTTGTAGCCGTTGGTCTTGTAGTAGTCGTAGATGCGCGTGACCGACTGCACGCCCGGGTCTTCGGCGCCTACATAGTCCTTGCCGGTGCTCTTCTTGTACCAGTCGTAGATGCGCCCCACGAACGGCGAGATCAGGAACACGCCGGCATCGGCGCAGGCCTGGGCCTGGGCGAAGGAGAACAGCAGGGTGAGGTTGGTCTGGATGCCTTCCTTCTCGAGCTTTTCGGCGGCGCGGATGCCCTCCCAGGTGGAGGCGAGCTTGATCAGCACGCGGTCGCGGGAAACCCCGGAGGCTTCGTACAGCTCGATCAGCAGACGGGCCTTTTTCAGCAGTGCCGGCTCGTCGAACGACAGGCGCGCATCCACTTCAGTGGAGATCCGCCCAGGAATGGCTTGCAAAATGCCCGCGCCCACTGCCACCGCGAAGGTGTCGCAGGCCAGGTCGACATTGCCCTTGGCCTCGGCCTTGACCTTTTTCAGCAGGTCGGCGTAACCCGGGATGGCCGCGGCCTTGAGCAGCAGCGACGGGTTGGTGGTGGCATCGACCGGCTTGAGCCGGGTGATGGCGTCCAGGTCCCCGGTGTCGGCGACCACGGTGGTGAACTGCTTGAGTTGTTCCAGCTTGGAGGTCATGGGCGTGCTCTGTCCTGTGCAATGGCTCGACATTACCCGAGCCCTCACGCCCGCTCAAGGCCCCGTGTGTAGGAGCGGCCTTGCGCCGCGAAGGGCTGCGCAGTAGCCCCGGGGCCAGCCCGGGATATGCCGAAGGTGACGATTCGAGTCGCAAGCTGACCGGAGGTTCCCGGCGCTATCGCACGCAGCACAAAGCTAATGGACAGCACACCTGACCTGTGGGAGCAACCGTCTTACTGTAGGAGCGGCCTTGTGCCGCGAAAGGGCTGCGAAGCGGCCCCAGATTCCAGCTACGCAACAAAAGTCGCTGGGGCTGCTACGCAGCCCTTTCGCGACACAAGGCCGCTCCTACAGCTGTCGTGCAGTACATTTGGCAGCCTCACCGCCCCTGCAACAACTCCGCCGCCTGGTCCAGCACCGCCAGCGGCGTGTCGGTCTTGTGAATATCCGCCGACAGCAACTGCCGGAAGCGCCGCGCCCCCGGGAAGCCCTGGCCCAGCCCGAGAATATGCCGGGTGATATGGTGCATCGCGCCGCCGCTTTCCATATGCGCGACGATATAAGGCCGCAGCCGCTCCATCGCCTCACTGCGGCTCACCACCGGCGCCTCGCTGCCAAACAACTGTTGGTCAACCTCGGCCAGCAGGTACGGGTTGTGATACGCCTCGCGCCCCAGCATCACCCCATCGAAGGTCTGCAGGTGCGTGCGGCACTCTTCGAGGGTCTTGATGCCACCGTTGAGCACCAGCTCCAGGTCCGGGAAGTCCACTTTCAATTGCGCCGCCACGTCATAGCGCAGCGGCGGGATTTCGCGGTTCTCCTTGGGCGACAGCCCTTCAAGAATGGCGATGCGCGCATGCACGGTGAAGCTGCGACAGCCAGCATCGCGCACCTGGCCAACGAAGTCGCACAGCTCGGCATAGCTGTCGCGGCCGTTGATGCCGATGCGGTGCTTGACCGTCACCGGAATACCGACCGCATCCTGCATGGCCTTGACGCAATCGCCCACCAGCGCCGGATGGCCCATCAGGCAGGCGCCGATCATGTTGTTCTGCACCCGGTCGCTGGGGCAGCCGACGTTGAGGTTGACCTCGTCATAACCCGCCTGCTCGGCCAGCCGCGCACAGGCCGCCAGGTCCGCCGGCACGCTGCCGCCCAGTTGCAGGGCCAGCGGGTGCTCGGATTCATCGTGGCGCAGGAAGCGCTGGGCGTCGTTGTGCAGCAGCGCGCCGGTGGTGACCATTTCGGTGTACAGCAGGGCGTTTTTCGACAGCAGACGCAGGAAGAACCGGCAGTGGCGGTCCGTCCAGTCCATCATCGGCGCAACGCTGAAGCGGCGGGACGGCTCAGGACGCGTGGTTTGTGGCTTTGAGGCTGTTTCTAGGGGCATTCTGGTCTACACATTCTTGTACCATTTTTCGCGGTTTTGGGACGTTTTTGGAGTGGCGGTGGTACGATGTACCACCGCTAATCACGCTTGTACCACCGGAAATCATGGCAACGATCAGAGCAAGGAAAAAGGCCGATGGAACGGTCAGCTATACCGTCCAGATCCGCCTCAAGAAAAAGGGTGTCCTAGTCTACCAAGAGTCCCAGACATTCGCCCGCAAGCAGGCGGCTCAAGCCTGGGCGAAGCGACGAGAGACCGAGTTGGCAGAGCCGGGCGCGATCGAGCGGGCCAACCGAGGTGGGCACGCGGTCAAGGACATGATAGACCGCTACCTGGTGGAAACCGAGAGAGCCCGGCCGCTGGGTAAGACGAAGCGGCAGACCCTCCTGGCTATCAAGAACAGTTACCTCGGCGAGGTGGTCGACTCCGACATCTCTCAGCAGGTGCTGGTGGACTACGCCCTGTGGCGTATGAGTCCTGAAGGTGGCGGCATTAAGCCGCAGACAGCCGGCAATGACCTGGCTCACCTGGGCTCAGTGTTGTCGCTGGCCAGGGCGGCGTGGGAGTACGAGATCAATCCTCAAGCCATGCCCGACGCTCGCCTCGTGCTGAAGCGGCTCGGCTACAACATGAAAAGCCGGGAGCGGGATCGTCGGCCAACTCTTGAAGAGCTCGACAAGGTGCTTGAGCATTTTTTCGAGATGCTTGCACGTCGCCCAACAGTCATTCACATGCCCAAGGTCGTGGCGTTTGCCATCTTCTCCACGCGCCGTATGGATGAGATCGCGCGCATCTTGTGGGAGGATCTGGATGAGCACCGCCAGGCGGTGAAGGTGCGGGACATGAAGAACCCCGGGCAGAAGATCGGCAACGATGTGTGGTGCCATCTGCCGGATGAGGCGTGGGCGATTGTGCAAAGCATGCCTCGTCAGTGCGCTGAGATCTTCCCTTACAACACCGATTCAATCGGCACGGCCTGGTCCAGGGCATGCAAGATGGTTGGCGTGGAGGATCTGCACTTTCACGATCTGCGCCACGAAGGTGTGAGCAGGCTGTTTGAAATGGATTGGGATATCCCGAGGGTGTCGAGTGTTTCCGGTCATCGTGACTGGAACTCTCTGCGGCGATATACCCACCTGCGCGGTCGTGATGATCGCTATAAAAGCTGGAAATGGTTAGAGCTGATTATCCGGGCGCCAGTTACTCTCGGGGCCCGGGTTGAACAGTTAGTTGGGTAATGACAGAGAATTTTCGTCTCTACCTTTTTTGTCTTGACCAGTTTCTAAAATTCCAGCGTTCGGCGAGATGGCATCCTGTAGGATGGGGGGCTAAATTCAACTATGTTTAACCTACATGGAGTGTTCCGTGAGTTCTGATTTCGATGAAGGTTCTTTTCCAAAAGTGCGCGGCTGGCTGCTCGCATTCTCGTCCATCATCATTGCGCTCTGGTTTTTTGGTGCTGATCTGGAATCTGTGTCAATGCTGGGCACAAAAATTAATTTTACAAAAAACACCGAGCATGTCTGGCTTATCGCCTTCGTAATTAATGCCTATCTATTGCTGAGGTTCTATCAGCATCAGCCGAGAATTTCGTATGCTGACTGGGGTATATACAGGAATTGTTACGAGGGATTAATGCTTAAAAGTACGCTGTTGCTGAATGGGGGGTTCATTAGAGATAAAGTGATTGAGCAGAGTGGTGCGTATTCCGCTTCTGACTTACAGAGCAAAACTGTAAAGTGTGTAATTGAAGCGCGGGAGTTCAATCGCTACACTGAAGCTTCTGAAAAGCGCAGGTATATCATGGGTATGAGGGAGGAAGCTGTCTTCCATGCTCGTTGTCTAGTAAGCGATAAGAATGGGGGTGATACTGAAACGACGAGAGAGCATGCAGTTCTTGTCCGGTTTCCGTACTGGCTGACCTGTGTTTGTACCTGGCTTTCGAAGGTTAAAATTTGGATCACAACTACGTATGCTACCGAATACTTGATGCCTTACATCTGGAGTGGGTTCGCGGCAGTGGTATGCCTTGTTCGTTGGCACGCGACTGTTGTCTCTGTAATGACCTGGTGCGCCTAGGCTCGCGTCGAAGCCATAGTCGCTATTTCGACCCTGGCTTTCATAGGGCACAACCATTGCCGCTACCACTTATCAACTCCTAAGCGTGCTACTTTCCCCATTCGAGGTCAATGAGTACAAGCTTTAGCATGGCCTTTCCTTGGCCTCGTTAGCAAAAACAATCCCGAGTATTTTCCTTTGGGCCGAATGTGAACAAGCGTTCGATGCGGGCGACTGGAATAGTTCAAGGGATACGCAATATCCTGTCAGCCCGCTCGAAGCGTCCTGTTAAGTTGTGCGCACTCTTTTTGAGCAGCTTCCCGCTGTTGGTCCAGATAAAGCGCCAGGTCGGCAATGTGAATGCCTCGGGCGCTCTTCTGGCTTGATTCAAGTCGAGTAATGGGTAGTTTGATCTCACCGGCCAGAACTTTGCGCTGGAACACAAGTGGAGTGAGGTGCGTGAAATAGTCGGCGCACACCTGTTCAAGCGAGATGATCGCCAGTCCGTTGTATTGCGCCATCAATACGAAAGCTGTGTTCATCCGTGGTTCTCCTTCCAGCCGTCAGAGCTCAATGCTTGACTGTTGTTGTCTAGTGCTGCTGTGGCCGTTATTAAAAGGGCAGGGGCGACCAACTGCTCTCCGTTTGCAATCGCTGCCAACCTGGACCGATATAGGCCCGCATGGCCGCACCAGATGGTCATGACGGGCCCTGGAGTGGCAGCCAAATCGCTTATCTGTCGGAACACTTCCCTGGCGATGAGTTCGGCGCTCATGTCATGGAGGCCGCGTACGGCGGCGAGCGCACTGCTGAGCGATGTCGAGGTAAAGGTGATGCATTGAATGTTGTTCATGCTGCCTTCCTCGCTTGCTGGTCGTTGTGCTGGATGCGGCGCTTCCAAGGATCATTGGCCCTGGCCAGGGCAGCCATCGGTGGCGGGCTGACGCTGTTGCCGCACATGTGGACCTGCTCGGTCTTGGTGAACGGCTTGCCATCGGCGCCTTTGTCGATGATGTAGCTTGCTGGGAAGCCCTGGGCGCGGTACAGCTCGTGCGGTTGCAACATGCGCAGGCAGATGTCGACGATCACATAGGGGGTACCCTTCACGAATACGGTGACCAGGCCCAGGCGATCCTTGGTGGTCACCGTCGGCGCTGGTGAATCGCAGGCGCTGCTGTTCCCGCTGCCGTAGTAACTGATCAGGAACGCCGCGACCCGCAGCGCGCCTTCTTCGTGCTCTGGCGACAGCTTGTACTCGACCAGGCCGTGGTGGGTGCCGCCGGCGCTGACCGTGTGCAGAGGCTCGCCAGCGTCGCGGGCATCGCAGTTGCCTCGCAGGTGCAGCAGGTTCGCACCGATCAGTGCGTGGTGATCACCGGCAGTTACCGTGCTCAGCGGATCCGCTGCCAACTGACCGGTGCTTCCGTTGCGAAGCGTTGCCAGGTGCGCGGTCACCAGGCGCTGCTGGCTACCCGTGTTGGTGACAGTGGTCAGCGGCTCGTCAGCGCCCTTCGCCGGGGTGGTGTTGAATCCGCCATTGGCTTGCTCGATGAAGGCTGTGCACACACCCATGGCATGCGCAGCTCCGGCCGGGCGTTTGTAGTTGCCGCCGCTGGTGATGGTAGGCACGGGGTCGGTAATCGCTGTGCCTTCGCTGTTGAAGCGGAACTTCACCAGGTGCGCCGATGCCAGCGCCGTATCCGCCTTGGTGGTGATGGTGTACATCGGCTCATCACCTGCCCGAGGTTCGGTCTGTCCGGCGCGCCCGCCGACCCCAACCATCAGCGGGCTGGCCATCATCAGTTCGCCGCGGTTCGCAGCAGTGACAGTGGGCAGCGGCTCGGCCGGATCGTTCACGCGATCAGCGCCTTGATGCGTGGCAGGAAGGATGACAGCGCTCGACAGTGCATGCTTCACGCCGCCAGCCACGACGGTGCCCAGAGGCTGATCAAGTCCTGGCACGCGCGGCTGCTGGCCTTCGCGCTCGCCAGAACCGGTTTGCACCAGGGTGGGGCTTGCCATTGCGAAGGTTCCCCCGCGCGGCCAGGACGTGACAGTGCGCAGTGGCTCCTGCGCTGACTGGGCTAGTTCGCCCGACCAGTTCGCGATCGGCACGATGAAGGGGTGCGGGTTGCCCAGCACAAACTTCTTCATGCCCTTGGCGACCCGGCGCAGTGTGGCGTCGGCCAGGGCTTTCTTGCGGCCGAAAATGCTCTTGCTCGGCACGCTCCAGTCGATGCAGTCGGCAGCGGTGCGCCACTTCTGCTGGCCCTTGGCCGGGGTCTTGGCATGCGTGGGCTCAGGCCACACGATGGGCTGGCCGTCGCAGCGGGCGATCATGAACAGACGCTCGCGGCTGGTTGGCGCGCCGAAGTCGCATGCCTTGATGATCCGCCATTCCACTTGGTAGCCCATGCCCTCGAGCAGGTGCACGAACCGACGCCAGGTGATGCCGCGACGTTTCGGGTTAGGCACGAGGAACTGCTGGTGCACCGGCACCCGTTCGCCAATGCTGGCCACGCTACCGTCCAGCTTCATGACACGGCCAGTGGCTTTGTCGCGCTTAGCGATCAGAGGGCCCCATTGCAGGATCTGCTTCACGTTCTCCAAGCTGATCACCCTGGGCTTCTTCTTGCCGGCCCACTTCAAACCGATCCACGACAGATTGCGGATCTCGCGTTTGCGCGGCTGGCCGCCGGCCGCTTGACTGTGGTGCGTGCAGTCGGGGCTCATGTGGAACCAGCCCACGGGGCGGCCTTGGCACTCTTCGTCGGGATCGCCATCGAAGACGTCGGTGGTGAAGTGACGCGCCGCCGGGTGGTTCGCAGTGTGCATGCTGATCGCGGCCGGGCTGTGGTTCTTGGCTACATCAACCTTGCGGCCGAGGCCCATCTCCAAGCCGGTACCGGCACCGCCACCGCCACAGAAGAAATCGACCACCAGCTCGTCGTCCTGTGGCTCCAGCGCCAGGGAGAATTGGGTCTTGAAGTGTTGGGGGTTGGGTAGCTTTGCTGCAGAGATCGAGGTCATGCCTGTTGCCCTCCCTGGTGCGCGTGCTCAGGGCGCAGGGCGCCGGTCTGCAGCAGGGCGTCGTGGATAGCCAGTGCCATCTCATCGACGGTGGCGAACACGCCTGCAGCATTCCCCGCAAGCGTCGAGTTGATCGCGTCGGCGATGCAGTTGCACACGGCCTCTTCATCTGCGGTGAGTGCGAAGTAGGGGAGGTGCGTATACCCCTTGGCAAGCTGCGCGTGCGGGCGATCTGAAGCGATTAGCGTTGCATCAGCGGGCGCTGCCTGGCGCAGCCTGTCGTGGGGTATCTGCAAATCAGCGGGGGCGTTGAGGGTGGAAATAATGCCTGCTGCTACGCAGCAGAGGCTCTTTGTTTTTTGCGCGTCGACGCTTGCTGCTTCACGGAGCAAAGCGGGAGTGCGGGTAGCGTTCACCTGGTCGTGCGCGTGCCCGCTTTCCTCCGAGGTCTGGAGCGGTGTCTGTCCCGGTGCGATGGCGCGGGCATGTCCGGCGCAGGGCGCGGAATCGAAGAGCAAGCCGGCGTGGTGGTGGGCCTGATTCATGCTGCGGCCTCCTGTTCGGCGGGCTTTAGCAAGTGAGCGATGGCGAGGGTTTCGTCGCGCAAGCGGCGTGCATCGCGCTCGAGCTTCTTGCCTGTCTTGAAGGCGCTCCAGGTTTCGGCGGCAATGCGCAGTGCCTCAGCGATTTCCAGCAGCGAGCGGTGATGTGCCTCCTGCAACGCGTTGGTTTCCTTGAGCCGCTTGGCGTGCTCTGCCAAGTGGCGGTGGTCATTGCGCAGGAACTCCAGCGACGCCTCCAGCTCCTGGATGGTTGCTTTGTGTTCGCGATCGCTTGCTGCCTGGCCTCGAATACGCCCCTCTTGGCGGCCAAACCAATAAGCGTAAACGAACAGCCCAATGACAAACGCGCTGATGACGATAAGGGCGATTACCTGCTGGGGGGTCATGGGTCTAACTCCTTGTGGTGTGCGGGCTGGTGGTGGCGGCCCTTGGTGGTGTTGCTACTACTTGTCTTGCTCGTTGGGGCGAGACTGCTTTTCGTCCGCCTGATAGGCCCTGCTGTCGATCAGAGCGGCAACATGGCGGATGTGGGCGAACTTCAAGGCCTTCTGGCTGTTGTCCAGCGTGGTCACTGGCAGGCAGATCCGGCCGACCTTCAGTTGCTCGGAAAAGGTGTCTTCGTTGAGGTTGCGGAAGTACTGCATGCGCACTTTGTCGAGCGGGATAAGAACATCGCCGAAGGTGCGATACAGCAGCTCTACAGTCGTTGCATCAGGTGCGTGCGGCAGGCGCAGCGCTAGTTGGTCTGTATTGCTCATCAGGCTTCGGGCTCTCCCTGAGCTTGTGGCGTGACGGATGGTGCCAGGTGGTTTCACAGTGCTTGCGTACCAGGTCGCGCCACTCTTCAGGAGCCTGCAGGAGCGCGGCATTGCGCTCCTCGCGGGTCTTGAGCTGGAGGATCTGGGCCGCGTACTGCCTAGGCCGCATAGCGCTTGTCTTCCGGTGGTGTCGGAAGTTGCAGCTTCAGGCGTTCTGCCAGCCAGGGAATCCCAGCCTGCTTCACGCGGGTCGACTCGCTGTACTGCATCCCTGCTTTAGGATGGAACCACTGCCCCTCCTTCGTCCGCAGGTATTCGCGGTCGCGGGTGGGATAGCGGGGCAGATTGCGCTCGGTCAGCAGCTCGTTCTCGCGCATCAAGCTGATCAGTTCGTTGCGGCTGATCCCGAACAGCTTGGCGGTTTGTGCCAGGTTGCGTTCCATGGTCGCCTCCTATGCTGCATCAGCGAGCAGCTGCTCGGCTGGGGGCATGTCGGCGGTGTCCAGCTGGCCGTTGGCGATCGCCTCGAGGTGACCCGCGATCTTTCGCGCACTGGAGAGACTGTTCGCTGGCAGCGTCAGTGTGTTTACCGTCGAGCCCATGCGGATCACCACATTGAGCTGATCGAGGTAGACCTCGGTCTGCAGCGTCGCCTGGGCGCGTGCGCCGTTCGACTCGTCGCGGAGGATGTGGGTGAACTGCCCGGACAGGTTGGTCTGTGCCTTGAGGCAGGCAAAAGCGTTGTGGCTCAGTGCATAGCTCATGCGGACAGCTCCTCGATAGCGACGGTTTGCTGCAGGGCATAGCCCCACGGGCGGGCGCCATTGCTGGCGGGCAGGCGAACACGGCGATAACCGAGCAGCGGCAGGCATTGACCAATCGCCATCTGGGTGGCGCGGTCTTCGGTCAGGCCGAGCGCCTCGATCAGGCTTGGCCCGGTCACCATCAGGGGCCAATCGTTATCGGCCAGGTGCGAGCGGAGCTGTTGCTGGAGCTGGTACTGGCGGCGATTCGGGGTGGGGGTGTCGGCACTGTCGATCCAGTCGCTTGCCCCAAGCTCGGCAACCAGGTCGACTCCAGTGGAGCGCTGGGCGGCCTGGTTGGCTCGGGACGCGGCCATGCGGCGGTTCATGCCGATGACTCGGCCAGTGCGGAACATGGTGTTGAACACACGACCCGCGCTGACGATACGGTCGGCCTCGATGTGCTCGGCCATGGGTACCGGCTGCTGCACTTCGGCGGTGTCGGTGATGGAGTAAGAGCCATGTTTGCGCAGGCTCGGCAACACTTCGCTGGTCACCCACTTCTTGAAGCGCTTGGCTTCGGCCTTGCGGCTGGTGAGGATCAACGAGAACAGGCCGGACTCATTAATGATGCCCATTTCTTGGCGCCCGGAAAGGGTGTCGGTATTGGCGACACCCTTTTCATCTTCATCTAGGCGAGCAATGGCGTCACGGTTGTTACGGATAGCCAGTGCTTGGCAAACGTCAGCTGCGACGAACCATGGTTCACCATCGATCAAGAGCAAGCGGATATTGTGGTTTTCAAAGGTGTGATGGATTGGATGGTTCACGCCGCGTGCCCTCCGTCATCGGGAGTCATTGGGCGGAACGACTGGGGCCGGGCTTTGCGTTTGGTGGCGGCGAACGCACACCCGTGTTGCCTGGCTAGGCGGCGGATCTCGAAGATCAGGTCGGTGGTTGCGGCGGCCGGATGGACGTGCAGTGACGCGGTGGTGTGCATGGTGCTGACTCGCTCTGTGGTGTGAGAGTGAGCAGATAATCAACTATCAATTGATTTTGTGTCAACAACCATGAGTTGATAATTTTTCAGGATGATCCTGCTGTGGTACTGATGTGGCGGTCCCGTTCCTCCTACGCACCGGCTGTGGAAGGCTGGGGCCTTCAGCTTTCTCGCGCTTATGCGAGAAAGTGATATTCAGTTACGAGCATGGAAGGATATCGATGGAAGGACTGTTGGGGGTAGGGGGCGCAATAGCTCTCTGTGTGGTCACGGCTATTTACTTGCTAAGAGGAAGGAGAGTTGATGAAGCGGATAGCTCAGTTGATGATATTGATACAGACCATCAACTGATTAAATATCTATCTTCGGCTAGGGCGCCTATTGCAGATAGCAAACCAAGGTTAACGGAGTTGCAGTCTGTGGCGCTGGTGTCTGCCACTATTGAAACTATCTATATTGAAGGTGAGAGCCACCATACTGCTGCAGCTCATGAGTCGGAGGCATATCCGAAACGTACCATTGAGTCGCTAGTTAAGCGCGGCCTGCTAGAGCCTGCGACTGGTGGCGGCTTCAGGGCTACACCTCAGGGACAGGCCGCCTCCGTGGGGTAGAGTTTGCGTTGGGCTGGCTCATTCGGGAACAAATGAGCCAACCACCTTTCCGCAGATGTATGTCTCTTCAGTTATTTCAATAATTGGATACTGTGGGTTGATTGGTCGCAAGTATTGTTTCCCTGCGTCTTCCACGAGAACCTTAAATGTAGCTTCATTGGTCCGAGGTAGTCGCGCGATTACGCGGTCTCCGGTGTTAACTTCTATTTCTGGGTCCACAAAAATTATGCAGCCCGCTGGATAGGTTCGCCCTGGCCCGGAGTTGGTCATGGAGTCACCTCTAACCTTGAGGGCGTATCCATTTGGGCTGATGGGCACCGGGCATGATAACCAGCTTTCTGAGTGGTGTTCTTCGAGGTTGGAGACTGCCTCGCACCAATCACCCGCTTGCACCCAGGAAATGAGAGGGACCTTGCCAAACTGGTGATGGATGGAGCTCACATTGCTGCTGGGTACTAGGGTGTGAACTGCAGCGGGCCCCGCTGCGTCGCTGTTTTTTGGGGGCACCCCGTACTCCAGCCACTCTCTTCTCACGCCTAGCCATTGGCTCAATGCTGAGATGCTATCGGCCTCGGCCATGGCTTCGCCTATCAGCCACCTGCTGATCGCTTGGGTCGTCTTGTTCACGCCCATGCTTTTGAGGTGCTTGTGAATGTCCACGCCTCGTCCTCGGGTGCGTATCCCGGCATCGTCGAGCGCTTCGTGAAGGCGGGCGCTGAATGCTGCCCGGATTTCATTTTTATCAACCATGAATTGAGAGTTACACAAAGCTTGCGCAATAGTCATTTGATGTTTAATATCAATTCATGGTTGATAAATGGAGGTTCTGAATGTTGCGCCCTGAGGAGTATGCGAACGCAATCGCGTTCGCTTTTGAGGCGGTGGGAGGGATCGGAGCCGCCGCCAAGGTTTGCTCGAGGAGCTATCAGGCGCTGAACAAGTGGCGACAAGCTGGCTCTTTGCCTCGGACTGATTACACGGGCGAAACCACTTATGCAGCTCTCCTTGCAGGTGAAGCGGCTAAAAAAGGCAACCCTTTCGATGTTGAGTGGCTTCTAAAAGAGGCTGCGCCTCACAGGAGTGGGGCTGGAGCGCGCTCGGGGCATTAAGAAAAAAGGCGACCCTAAGGTCGCCTGGTTTCCCCCAGTAGCACCACCACAGTGCTACCGGGCCGCGTTCAAGGATGTGGTGCACACCACGAAACGACTGTCCTTGATTGCGTAGACCCTGGCATGGATGCCAGGAACCGCTTTCTCCACCACAGATAAGGCGGCTGTACCGGAGTAATCCTAGGATCGTTCCGGTAGTGACTCTTTCAAGCCACGCGGCGAGTGTAGCACCACCGCTCGTCGCTGGCACTGGCAGCCTTCATAGGGTAATGCCATGTGCCAGAACGCTCGGCAGTAGCACCACGATGCTGCCGGGCTGCGTGATAGGCGGGCGGGCACACCACATAGGTCCGCTTACCTTGATCGCACCGCCCAGGCAGGGAGCCTGGGTGTCGCCTCCTTCACCACGGGAGGTGGCTGTTTCGCCGGGGCTGGTCGATGGAGCGCCGCCCCGGCCTGAGGTCGTATCTGCCCTCTGATGGGCCGGCTTTTTTGCACACCTACAACGCTATGCGGTGCTGGTTTCACCACAACACGCCGCAGGCACTGGCTACCTACAAGGACTCATGCCATGAGCCGAATTGCAACGAGCTGCACCGACCGCGCCAAGCGCGAGGTGTTGCCGCTCGAACTCGCTCTGTACCATGCTGTGCGGGATTACACAGGCGGTGCTGCCGCCATCGCCGCCACCACCGGCCGAAACGCCACCACCCTTCAACACAAGCTGTCTCCCACCCATCCTACCCATACCGTCAACGTTCAAGAGTTCAGCGAGATCCTTGAGCTGACCAAGGATCCGCGCATCCTCGACTCGGTGCATGCCTTGGTTGGCGACACCATCTGGCAGGGGCTGTCGGACGCCTACACCCATGACATCCCCGAGACGCTGACCATGGGTCTTGCTGAGTTCTTCCGGCAGGTCGCCAACTTGTCCGAAACCTGGGCGCGCAGCATTGGCGACGGTAAGGTCGACGATCAGGAGCTGGCCGAGATCCAGCACCAGGTGTTCCGAGGTATCCAAGGTTTGCTCGGCATGTATCGCCGGGCCGAGTACGTCAACCAGACCACTCGGGGGGCACGTCGTGGCTGATAACGCGGATCTGGCGAATGACGTTGTTATTCAGCGCCTGGAGGAGGCGCTGGCCGCTCGGGCGGGCGCGCCCGTGCACGAATCTCGCGTGGATTGCATTGATTGTGACGACCCGATCCCGCAGTCGCGCCGGGTAGCAGCTCGGGGCTGTGTGCGTTGTGGGGCCTGTCAGACTCTCCATGAAGACCGGAGGGCGCACTATGCTCGATAAGGTTCTCGACCAGCTGCACGACTACGGCCTGCAGCCTGAACAGCCCCTGATCTTCGGCAAGCTGACCCGCTGCCGTACCCAGGATGACAAGGGCAAGGAAAAGAACGGCTGGTATGTCCTGCATGAGCACCTGGCCGAGAAAGGGCAAACCCTGATCTTCGGCAGCTTCGGTGATTGGCGACACGGTGAAACCCAGAAGGTCAAGACCGACGGTCGAGGGCTGACCCCGGACGAGCGTGAAGTGATGCGCGCGCGGCAGGCCGACGCCAAGCGCCGTGCTGCGGAGGTAGCCGCCAACGCTGCTCGCCGTGCGGCCACTCGGGCGGCTGGTTTGTTCAAGCGCATGCCCGAGAAAGGGCGGAGCGCTTACCTTGATCGCAAGCAGGTGGTCGGCTTTGGGGTTCGCTATGCCCCGAAGTCGGGCGCAGTGCTCGTCCCGATGCAGAATGCTCAGGATGCCATCGTCGGCCTGCAGGTGATTTATCCGACGGTCCAAGAGGATACGGGGCGCGACAAGTCGTACTGGCCGTACGGTATGGCAAAAGACGGCGCCTTCCACATGATTGGCGGTCATCCCGAACCAGGCGAACCGGTGCTGGTGTGCGAGGGATACGCCACCGGCGCTAGCCTGCACATGGCGACCTCCCAGGCGGTGGCGATCGCCTTCGATGCGGGCAACCTGATGTCGGTCGCCAAGCACATGCGCGAGCGCTTCCCTGGTCGCTCCATCATCATCTGCCGCGATGACGATTGGAAGACCAAGCGGCCTACGGGGGAGCCCTGGAACCCTGGCGAGGAAAAGGCCAACAACGCGGCGGTGGTGGTCGGTGGCCAAGTGGTCGGGCCGATCTTCTCGGTCGAGCGCGAAGAGAAGTGGACCGACTTCAATGACCTGCACTGCGCCGAAGGCCTCGAGGCGGTTCGGCGGCAGGTCACGGCGGTGATCAAACCACCAGCTACTGGTGGTTGGAAAGACATGCTGGCCAGGACCGAGAGCGGTGCTCTGATCGCCCACATGCAGAACGTCGAACTGATCCTGGCCAATGATGAACGGTGGGGAGGGGTGATCGGCTACAACGCCTTCAGCTCGAAGATCATGCGCCTTCGTGCTGCACCTTATGGCGGTGTGCCGGGGGAGTGGAGCGACATCGACGACATGCGTGTGATGAAGTGGCTGGCCCAGCAGGGCCTGCGTGTGAAAGCCTCCCATGTGGTCGAGGCTGTCAGCGTCGTCGCTCATGACAATGCCTTCCATCCGGTGTGCACTTATCTGGCCAAGCTTGAATGGGATCGCGTACCACGCTTGGAGCGCTGGCTGCATGAGATCTTCGGCGTCCCCCGGAACGAATACAGCGCCAAGGTCGGGAAGCGCTGGATGATCTCGGCGGTGGCGCGTGTCATGAAACCCGGCTGCAAGGCTGATGCAGTAATGATCCTTGAGGGGGCGCAGGGCGCGGGCAAGTCTTCGGCCTTGGGCATTCTTGGGGGTGAGTGGTTCATGGACACGCCGTTCACTCTGGGTGACAAGGACGCGTTCCAGGCGATCCGCGGCAAATGGATCGTCGAGCTGGGCGAGCTGGACAGCTTCAACAAGGCTGAGAGCACCAAGGCCAAGCAGTTCTTCTCGGCCTCCATCGACACCTACCGCGAAAGCTATGGGCGAAGAACGAGCGACGTGCCACGCCAGTGTGTTTTCGCTGGCACCACGAACCAAGATGAATACCTCAAGGACGCCACGGGTAACCGGCGGTATTGGCCGGTCGCCTGCGTCAAGGTCGATCTAGAGGCGTTGCGCCGGGTCCGCGATCAGTTGTGGGCCGAGGCCATGTTCTGCTACCAGGCCGGTGATATCTGGTGGGTCACTCGCGAGGAGGAAGAGCTCTTCACCTCGGAGCAGGAAGAGCGCTTCGTGGTGGATGAATGGGAAGGTCCGATCCTTGAGTGGCTGGAGGCATCGCAGGTCGGTGAGACAGTCACCGGTAGCGAAGTGCTGGGGCAGGCGCTCAAGCTGGACCCCGGTCACTGGGGCAAGCCTGAGCAGATGCGTGTGGGGTCGATCATGCACCGCCTGGGTTGGCGGCGTCGGCGGCTCGCCGCGTTGCCGAAGAGCGGCAAGCGGCCCTGGGCGTACCAGAAGCCCGACGGCTGGGGCCGCACCAGTGCCCTGGAGCAGCAGCCCCCGGCGCAGAAGGAGCCTTGCTTTTGATCAAGCACATCGATGAGATGCTGAAGCTATGGGCGCAAGAGCTGCATGCGCCTGAGCCCTGTCAATCGGCGGGAGGTGTTGGTAGCATGCTCGGCCTGTTAATGGAGTGTAAGGGTGATCTGGTGCGCGGAACACGAGGCAGCAAGGTGCTGCTCGATGAGTCTGCGGACATCGAGATCATTGTGAACAAGCATTTGGCGCCGGAGCTCTACCTGGTGGTTCGAGAGCATTACTGCAACGCCGACAGCGAGCTGTACCAGAAGTATCGGCACTGTGGGTGTAGTCGCGATACGTACTACAAGCGCTTGCACGAGGCGCATGTCTGCGTCGCAGGCTTGCTCATGGGGCGAGCGGCATGATTCGCCTTCTGTGGTCCCACCGCCCAGCCGCTGGACTACCGCGCTTTTCGCAGGTTGGCCGCACTCAAGCCCGCGCAAGTCGCGGGCTGTCCCACCGTCCCGCCATCCACCCGCAGACGCACACGTAGGGCGTATGCAGCGCGTTACGCGCGCGTTGCGCGCAGCGTGCTTTTATTCTCTCTCTTTACACGAGAAAAGGTTAAAAACAGTTAGACAGTGGGACAGCCCTTGAATTTCAAGGGCTCCATAGTCCCGCCATCACCGATCCCTTTGGGACCTATGGGGCAACACCAAAGTGAAGCCAAGCCGGGGTGGTGTATTCCCCCGACATTTGCCAGACATTCCCCCTGTGTTTACCCCATATTGCGGGATGGCATTAAAACTCGCTTGCTGCCACCGGAATCGACCTGTAAAAAGTACCCATCTTCGAGACGTGCGGGCGCACAAAGCAGCTCGCCACACACCAGAAACCCCGGCCCTTGCGCCGGGGTTTTTGCATTTGGGGGAAGGGATGAACAGCGAGCAACAAGCCTTGGCCGAACTGCCGATCTGGATGGTGATCGTACTGTCCCTGGTCGGCGGTGTGTCGGGAGAGATGTGGCGGGCGGACAAGGCGGGCGCTCGCGGTTGGGGTCTGGTTCGCCGGTTGGCATTGCGGTCCGGTGCCTGCGTCACCTGCGGGTTGTCGACCAACATGCTGCTGTACGCCCTCGGGGTTTCGGTGTGGGCGGCGGCGGCAGTCGGTTGCCTGACCGCGATGGCCGGCGCCGACGTGGCGATCAACCTGTACGAGCGCTGGGCCGCCAAGCGGCTGGGCCTCGGGCAGGTGGCCCCGCAGGCAGGCGAGCCGGGTCAGTGACCCGCCCGGAATCCTGGGAGGGGCGGGGGACCCTGGCGAATTTCGCCGGGTACGGGACCGGGAACCCGCGATTCTTTGTTAGCGGGAGGTTCACCAGCTTAGTGAACTGCGGTGAACTGGTTAACCCCCTGAATTCATTGGGTGAACTGGACTTTCCGACATGACACACCTGACGAAATCGGAGTTCGCCGCCCGCCACGGATGGTCGAAATCCTACGTTTCCAAACTGGCCAAGCAAGAGCGCCTGGTGATGACCGCCGACGGCAAGGTCGACGTCGAAGCCACCGAGCTGCTGCTGGCCGAATCGGCCGACCCGAGCAAGGCCGCCGTCGCGGCTCGGCATGAAGAGAATCGGGTCGAGCGAGATGTGCGCAGCCACCTCCAACCAGGCGGCGAAACACCTGCGGTGCAGCCACCCGAACTCGCAGTCGGGGGCGCCCACAACTTCCAGAGGGCGAAGGCGCATCGCGAGTTCTACCTCGCGCAACTGGCCGAAGCCGAGTTCCACAAAGTCCAGGGCAACCTGGTCGAGCGCAAGGCAGTGGAGGACGCGGCCTACACGGCTGGCCGGATGCTGCGTGACCAGTTCTTCGGGCTCGCCCCGCAGCTGGCCGCCGAGGTGGTTGGCATGAGCGACCCGTGGGACATCGAGAAACACCTCGCAGGCGCCTTCCGCCGCGTCTTCACCGAGGTCGGCAAGATGAGTACGACCGACCTCGACCGAGCCATCACACAGAGCTGAGCCTATGCCCACCGGATACGCAGACGGTGCCGAGGTGTACCGCGAAGCGTATTGCCGAGGGCTGACGCCTGACCCCGAGCTGTGGGTAGACGAGTGGGCGGACGAGTACATGCGGATCCCGCGTGATACAGGTGCCGCTGAGCCCGGCAAGTACCGCACCGCGCGTACGCCGTATGCCCGCGAACCCATGCGCTGCCTGTCGCCTGCGCACCCGTGCAAGCGGGTGGTGACCAAGGTCGCCTCGCAGCTGATGAAAACGCAGATCGCCCTCAACTGGATCGGCGCGCTGATCCACATGGCCCCCTCCAACATCCTGACGCTGCTGCCCAGCCTGGCCCTGGCCAAGCGGGTGTCGTCGCGGATCGGCAAGACCATCGATGTGACGCCCGAGCTCAAGGAGCGTGTGGCGGCGAACCGCTCCAGGGATGCACGCAACACCATGGACACCAAGGAGTTCGAGGGCGGCACGCTGTACGCGACCACTGCTGGCTCGGCCGCCAACCTGTCCGAACTGTCGGCACGGTACGTTTACGGCGACGAGGTCGACCGCTGGGACGTCGATGTCGATCAGGAGGGCGACCCGATCAAGCTGGCCGAGGCGCGAGGCAGTACCTTCGGCCGCAACGCCAAGTTCTATTTCTCCAGCTCACCGCTCATCAAGGGTGCCTCGCGGATCGACGATCTGTTCATGATGGGGGATCAGCGGCACTACTACGTGCCATGTCCGACCTGCGGGCACATGCAGGTCCTGAAGTGGGATCGCCTGCTGTACTCGCCGGACTTCAGCAGGGTGCATTACCAGTGCGAAGGCGCTGAATGTGACGTGCTGATCGAAGAGCATCACAAGGCCGAGATGCTGGCCAATGGCGAGTGGCGCGCTCACGCCCAGGGCGATGGCGAGACGGTGAGTTTCCACCTCAACGCGCTGTATGCCCCGTTGGGCTGGCATTCCTGGGCCATGCTGGCTCGCGAGTTCGAGGAGGCCAAGCGCGCCCAGGATCGCGGCGACTTGGAGCCGATGCAGGTGTTCTACAACACTCGCCTGGCCGAGGTCTGGGACAGTGCGATCGAGCAGACCAAGGCCGAAGTGCTGCAGGCCCGCGCGCTGCAAGAAGACTACGTGCTCGGCACCTTGCCCGTGGGGGCGCTCGCGCTGACGGCATCCGTCGACGTCCAGGCCAACCGCCTGGAACTGATGGTCATGGCCTGGGGCGCCGGCATGGAGCGCTGGGTGGTCGATCACCAGGTGATCCCTGGCGATCCGGCCGACGAGCGCACTTGGGCGCTGCTCGATGATCGCCTGAAGATCCGCTACCGCCACCCTTGCGGCGTAAGCCTGGCGATCCTGGCCACCGGCATCGACTCCGGCGGCCACCACACCCACGAGGTCTACCAGTTCACCCGCGTGCGTCGTTGGCGCAACGTGTTCGCGCTCAAGGGGGCGAGCAAGCCGGGCCGGCCTGTGATCGCCCAGCGCCCGTCGCAGGTGGATGTCACCTGGAAGGGCCAGACCGAACGCAACGGCGCCGAACTGTGGATCGTCGGTACCGACACGGCCAAGGACTGGATCTACAACCGCTACAGCTTCGAGAAAGGCCCTGGCGCTCTGCACTTCGCCAAGGACCTGCCGGACGAGTTCTTCCAGCAGTGCGTGGCCGAACGCAAGATCGCCCGCTACGTGAAGGGTTACAAGCGGATCGAGTGGGTCAAGAGCAAGGCTGAGCGCAACGAGGCGCTGGACCTCATGGTGTACAACCTG
The DNA here is from genome assembly GCF_039673365.1 of Pseudomonas sp. TWI923. Lineage (NCBI taxonomy): Bacteria > Pseudomonadati > Pseudomonadota > Gammaproteobacteria > Pseudomonadales > Pseudomonadaceae > Pseudomonas > Pseudomonas sp. TWI923. The sequence continues at coordinate 19,588 of NZ_JBDJLM010000042.1, forward strand.
GCGATGGCCAACTTCCTCGGCCTGCACCGGTACGGCGAACACGACTGGGACAAGCTGAGGCAGGCGCTTGCGCAGGCCAGCCTGTTCGATCAAGGCGAGCAGCAGCCAGCCCGGCCCCAGGCCAACGAGTCGGCGCCCGACGACCAGGATGAAGACGATCCGCCGCCACCAGCTGCGCCGGTTCCGGTCAGGCGCCCCGATCCGCCCCCGCCACAGCCGGCCCCGAGGGCCGCGCCCCAATCCATGCAACGCCGCAGCTCCAGCAGCGGCTACCTGAAGAGACGCTGACATGGCATACACAAAAGCAGACCTCGCCACCGTCGAGCGTGCGATCGCGCGTGGTGAAAAGGTCGTTCGGTACTCGGACCGTACCGTCGAGTATCGAACGGTCGACGAGTTGATCAAGGCCCGCGACCTGATCCAGTCCGAACTGGTGAAGGCCGCCGGCCCGCGCTCGCGCGTGACTCGCCTTTACCATGGGGGCAAGGGACTGTGAGCGGACGTTATATGTCCCTCGGCCGTTCGGGCATCTTGGTGCCCGAACGGATCAAGGCCAGCTACGAAGGCGCCGCCGAGGGACGGCGCTCATCGGGGTGGGATGCGCCGGACACTGGCGTAAACAGCCTGATCATGCCGGCCTTGCGCAACCTGCGTTCCCGCTCCCGCAGCGCGGTGCGCAATGACCCATACGCCGCCAACGTCATCGACAAGCGGGTCAGCAACCTGATCGGCACCGGCATCACGCCGCATCCGCAGCTCACCGACAAAGAGCTACGCAAGGCCATGCAGGTCCTGTGGGAGGACTGGGTCGATGAGGCTGATGCCGATCAGCTCACCGACTTCTACGGCCTGCAGGCCCTGGTGGCACGTACGGTCGAGCAGTCGGGCGAATGCTTTATCCGCCTGCGTCCGCGCCGGCCGGAGGATGGCTACGCGGTGCCGCTGCAGCTGCAGTGCCTGGCGCCGGAGTTCGTTCCTCACGACAAGTTCGAGGTGACCCGCTTCGGCAACGTCATCCGCGCCGGGATCGAGTTCAACGGCATGGGCCGGCGGGTGGCGTACTGGTGTTATCGGGTCCACCCCAGCGACAAGTCCTCGCTGAATGTCGGCTACAACCAGTTGGTGCGCGTCCCGGCCGAGCAGATGCTGCACATCTTCGAGCCGCTGGAGCCTGGGCAACTGCGCGGCGTTCCGCGCCTGGCGCCGGTCCTGAAGCGCTTGCGCAGCCTGGACAACTTCGACGATGCGGTGCTGTTCCGGCAGGAAGTGGCCAACCTGTTCGCAGGCTTCGTGCACAAACCCGCGCCGGAGGGGCGGCCACAGCTCGATCCCCTCACTGGGGCGCCCCTCGACCTCGACCGCGACGGCTTCACCCCCATGGTGGGGCTGGAGCCCGGCACGGTGCAGGAGCTGGGGGCAGGCGAGGAGATTGAGTTCTCTGACCCGCCGGACGCGGGCAACAACTACCGCGACTTCATGCGGCAGCAGCTAATGGCCGCTGCTGCCGGCACCGGCTTGCCGTACGAGTTGATGACCGGCGACATGCAGGGCGTGAACGACCGCGCGATCCGCGTGGTGCTGACCGAGTTCCGGCGCCGGCTGGAGCAGCTCCAGTTTCAGGTCTACGTCCACCAGTTGTGCCGTCCTGTGCGGCAAGCCTGGTTGGACATGGCCGTCCTGGCCGGGGCGCTCGACCTGCCTGACTACTCGCAGCGTCGCCGCGAGTACCGGCGGACCCGCTGGGTGCCGCAAGGTTGGGCCTACATCCACCCGGTTCAAGACGTCCAGTCCCGGCAGATGGAAATCGCTGCCGGCTTCACCACACGCAGCGAGACCTGCTTGCGCAACGGTACCGATGCCGAGGTGGTGGACGAAGAGAACGCCGCCGATCTTGCCCGGGCGAATGCCCTGGGTATCAAGTACAGCACGTTGTCGGCGGTCGATGATGACCCCGACGAGAAGGAGAAACCATGACCCCCTTGAAACCGCTCCGTATCTTCAACAAGGCGCCCACGCCGCAGCCGGAAAACGAGCAGCACTGGTACCGCATCAGCGCCGCGACCAAGGCTGAAGGCGCTGCTGACACCGAGCCAGCGCCGATCGAGATTTACATCTATGGCGAGATCGGAGGGTGGGGCATCACCGCCAACCAGTTCCTCCGCGATCTGAAGGCGATCGATGACGGTGTCTCGCCGGTGCATGTGGCCTTCAACACCAACGGCGGCGACCTGTTCGAGGGTGTGGCCATTCATAACGCACTGGCCCGCCTGGGCGAGCGCTGCACCGCCCGGATCGATGCCTTGGCGGCCAGCGCAGGTAGCGTTGCGGTATGCGGCGCTCACCGGGTGGTCATGGCGTCGAACGCAATCCTCATGATTCACAACCCCTACACCTGGATCGAAGGTGACGCTGAAGAGCTGCGCCGGGTGGCCGATGTGCTCGACCAGGCGTTCGAGGTGATCATCGCGGCTTATAAGGCCAAGTCGCCCGAGATCGACGAAGCCGAGCTGCGGCGCTTGGTCAACGATGAGAGCTGGCTCACGGCGCAAGAGGCGCTAGACCTCGGGCTGGTCGATGAGATCGGCAGCGGCGTGCAGGTGCGTGCCTGCCTGGGCAATGGCGCGGCCATGGCCCGGTACCAGAAAACCCCGCAGCCGTTGCTCGATCAGTTGGCCGGCAAGCCGCCGGCTGAAGATCCGGCTAAGCCGCCTGCGTCGACCAAGCCTGAAGTCGCCGACGCCACGGCGCTGGCGCTCATGATCACCCAGGACTGCGCCAAGGCCGGTATCGGCAACCTGGCTGAGACGCTGATCGCTTCGACCAAGCTGACTAGCGCGGCCACGGTGCAGGCCGCGCTGAAGCAGGCCAAGGGCGTGCATGATCTCTGTGTCGCGGCGCGGCTGCCCGAACTGACCAAGGAGTACGTTGCTGCCGGCCTGGACCCTGACGCGGTGCGGGCGCGGCTGTTCGAGAAGATTGTCAGCTCCGGTAAGGGCTTCGAGATCAACAACGCCTTACCGCCTGCAGACGATGAGCAGCCGACGGTTAAGGCACTGCTACCCAACCCATCCAATATCTGGGCTGCCCGCCGGCAGGCCACCAATAAAGGAGCACGACCATGAGCACCATCCGCCAGGAACCGGTCCACGCCGGTGAATTCCTGCTTTCTGAAGGGAATGGGCAAATCTCTCGCGAAGCCATCAACGTTGCCCCCGGCCCGGCCCTGGTCGCCGGCCAGTTGCTCGGCCTGGTTACGGCCACTGGCGAGTTCGCGGCCTACAGCCCCGCAGCCGAGGATGGCAGCGAAAAGGCTGCCTGCATCCTTTTTGCCTCGCTTGGCGAGTCCGACATCGTGCGGCGTGGTCGCGCAGTAGTGCGGCTGGCCGAGGTCAGCGAGGCCCTGCTGACGGGCCTCGATGCCGACGCTGAACAAGCCCTGGCGGCGCACAACATCATCCTGCGTTGACCAACCCCGCTTTCTTATCAACCCCGCCTCGAGCGGGGTTCTTACTTTCTGGAGTACCACATGGCTGAGATTGCCCTTTTTCAAGATGATGCATTTGGCGTTGCAGCCCTGACTGCCGCCATCAACGAACAGGAGTATGTGCCAGGTCGCCTGGCAGCCCTCGGTTTGTTCCGGGAGGAAGGTGTCGCGACCTTGACCGTGCAGATCGAAAAGGACGGCGATACGCTCGCCCTGGTCCCGGCGGGGGAGCGCGGTACATCCGGCCTGGTGGTGGCCGGCAGCCGGCGCAACCTGATTCCGTTCAATACCGTCCATCTGCCGCAGCGCTTCGCAATCATGGCGGACGAGATCCAGGGGATCCGTGCGTTCGGCACCACCACTGAGCTGCAGGCTGCTCAGGCTGTTGTGAACAAGCGTCTGACCAAGGCCCGCAGCCAGCTGGATGCCACCCACGAGTTTCATCGCATGGGGGCAATCAACGGCAAGGTGTTTGACGCTGATGGGACGTCGGTGTTGCTGGATATCTACAAGGTCTTCGGTGTGCAGCAGCAGAAGTTAGCGATGGGGCTCAATGACCCGGAGTCGAACGTCCAGGCGCAGTGTGTTGATGCACTCGACATGCAGGAAGATGCGCTCGGCAACGTTACCACCACCGGTGCTCGCGCTTTCTGCGGTAAGACGTTCTGGAAAAAGCTGATCGCGCACAAGTCGGTCGTCGACACCTACAAGGGCAGTCAACAAGCCGCTTCCTTGCGAGGCGACGGGCGTGAGTCGTTCGAGTTCGGCGGCATCAGTTGGGAGCGCTATCGCGGCAAGGTGGGTGGTGTGGCGTTTGTTGCTGACGACGAGGCCCGTCTGGTGCCCGAGGGCGTCTCGGATCTGTTCCTCTCGGTTTACGCGCCTGCAGACTACATCGAGACCGTTAACACCGAGGGGCTGCCGTACTACAGCAAGATCGAGGAGATGCCGTTCGGCAAGGGTATCGCGGGTGAGGCACAGTCGAACCCGCTGCATCTTTGCACGCGGCCCCGTGTCGTCATCCGCCTGACGCTCTGATCATGGCCTTCCGGGACTTGATCGACGATGTGGACGACACGGTGTTCGATGTCCTGGCCGATCGCGCCCTGATCGAGGGGCGCGAAGTTCAGGGCATGTTCTCCGCGCCTTGGCTGCAGCCGAAGCTCGGCCGCATCACGACGGCCCTGCGCGAGCCGAACCTGGTCATCCGAGTGAAAGACAACGCTGGCGTCGAAACCCGGCAGCGGGTCGAGGTCGACCTGCCGAAGGAGGACGGCGGCGGCGTGTACACGATCGCGAGTATCGAGCCAGGCGGCGACGGGCTGGTGGCCCTGGTGCTGAGGAAAGCAGCATGAGCGTCGGCAGCTACAGCAAGGTGTCCTCGAGCACGGGGATGATCACGCTGCAGGCCATACCGCAGCAGGTCGCCGGGTTCGAGCAGTTTGCAGCGCTCGCACCCAAGGCGATCGCCGCCGCGCAGCGCCGGGCCATCAACAAAACTCTGCGCTGGCTGCGCACGCATGTTGGACGCGCGGTGGCCCTGCAGGAGCGCATCGCGGTGGCTTCGGTGCGGCAGCGCCTGCGAGCCTACCCGGTCGGTAGCAATGGCCAGGGCAAGCTGTGGTTCGGCCTGGACCCAATCGCTGCCAGTCGGGCCGGCAGGCCGCGACAGACCCGCAACGGGGTCTCAGTCGCGGGCCGGCGCTACCAGGGCGCCTTTTTCAAGGCGGTCTACGGTGGCCGGCCGGACATCTGGATCCGCACGGCCAGCAAGCACTTCAAGGAGAGCGACTACCCGAGCAGCGATATCTCGGGTGGGGGCGGGCCCAGCTCGGGGTGGATCGCCGAGAACGGCAGTCGCTTCCCCCTGGCCAAGGCCATGATCTCGCTGGAGGACGTCAGGCCCCACTTCGAATCGTGGACTGCCAAAGCCCACCAGCGGCTGCTGGAGGTCATGCGGCAAGAGCTCAACTACGAGCTGCAGAAACTACTGGGGAGAGTACGCAGTGGATGAAGAACACGATCCGCTACCGCTCGACGCTCTATACGCGGCGATCGAGCGACGCATCAGCGAGACAATCCCTGCGCTGCAATACGTCGGCACGATGCCTGACCGCCTGGAGCGCGTGGCTACACCGGCCGTCGTGATCGAGGTGGCCGAGTGGGAGCCCGGCCCGGACCCTGGTACGGGGGAGGTCGGCGTGGATATGCGATTCGAAGCGCGGGTGATCGTGGCCGGCGAGGAGGACTACAGCCTGCGCATGGCCGCCTTTACTGCAGCACAACTAACCGTGTTGTTGCGCCTGCAGACGTGGGACGTTGTCGCCGAGCCGGCCAAGTTTGTGCGGGCCGCCCAGGACTGGACTCGTCCCGAGCTGGACGGTTACGCCGTCTGGGTCGTCGAGTGGACGCAGGTTATCTACCTCGGCCAGGAAGAGTGGCCATGGCCAATCCAGCCACCAGGTGAACCGATAGTTGTTGGGGAGGATCCTCTATGAGTTACGCGTCAGCCCAGCATGACCGCATGCTGGCCGATGTGGTGCTGCCCTGCGTGGTGGTCGCGGTCGATACGGCGGCTGCCCGTGTGCGTGTTTCTGATGGCCGCGACTGGACCAGCGCTTGGGTTCGCTGGCATTCGCAGGCCGCTGGCAAGGCCCGCCACTGGCGGATCCCGAGCCTCAACGAACAGGGCGTGCTGATCAGTCCGAGCGGCAACCCCGCGCACGGCACCTTCGTGCCGGGCCTGTACGGCAGTGCTGGGGCGCCGCCCGACAACCGCGACCACGTCGAGGTGTGGCGCTTCGACGATGGCGGGTCGCTGGTCTACGACTGGCAGGCCAAGAGTTACACCATCGAGCTGCCATCGGGCACGGTGAAGGTGAAGGTAGGCGCCACGGTGGCCACCTTGACCGGCGACGCGATCAGTGCCGAAACAACCACGCTGACGGCGAAGGCGACCACTGTTAGCGTCAAGGCCACCAGCATCACGGCTGAGGCAACCAGTGCCGCTATCAAGGCCGCCAACATCACCCTGGAAGGCCAGGTGCAAATCAATGGGCCGCTAACGGTCACAGGCGACATTAACGGCGGTGGCCGGATCATCGACACTGCCGGCAACACGGCCAACCATAAACACTGAGCAGCCCGCCCCGAGCGGGTTTTTTTACGCCTGGAGGATCCATGGCCAAGACATCGCAAGACACCGGGGAAGGCGCTGAGCTTTCGGCGCCGGTGGGGCAGACCGTCACCTTCATCGACCAGGAGTACAGCCGCCGCCAGCTGTTTCTGCCCGACTGGGCCGAACTGGTGGTGGTGCAGGGTGTGGTCGAGGTCAAGAGCGACGACACGCGCGCCCTTGAGTACCTGCGCAACCGGCCTGACTTCAAAGAACAAGAGGCCTGACCATGATCGGCATGGACCGTCGCACGGGGCAGCTGGTCACCGGCCTGTCGCACCTGCGGCAGTCCGTCGAAGACATCCTGGGCACCCCTGTTGGCAGCCGGCGCATGCGGCCTGAGTACGGCAGCCACCTGCGCCGGTACGTCGACCTTCCAGTTAACGAGGGTTGGAAAAGCGCTGTGCAGGCCGAGGTGGCGCGTGCCCTTGGGCGCTGGGAGCCGCGCTTGAAGCTCGAGCGTGTGCGTGTGCAGGCCGTCATCAACGGCCAGGTCACCCTGCAGCTGTCTGGTCAGTACCTGGGCGACAGCGCGCTGGTAGAGGTGATTGTATGAGTACGATGGATTTGACCCAACTCCCGGCGCCGCGCGTGCTTGAGAGCTTGGATTACGAGAGCGTGTACGACGAAGAGTTGGTCCGGTTCCGCGAGTACATGGGCGACAAGTGGGATGCGCTGCTCGAGAGCGATCCGATCACCAAGCTGATCGAGCTGGGTGCCTACCGCAAGCTGCAGAACCGGGGCCGGGTCAACGATGCGGCCAAGGCCTTGATGCTGGCTTTTGCCGCCGGGTCTGACCTGGACCAGCTGGCGGCCAACGTCAGCCTGCGGCGGCTGGTGGTACAGGCCGAGGATCTCAAGGCGGTACCGCCGGTCGAGGAAGTGCTCGAGGCCGACGACGCGCTGCGCGAGCGGGTGCAGCTGGTCTATGAAGGTCTGACCACGGCAGGCCCGCGTAACAGCTACATCCTGCATGCGCGCAACGCTTCAGGGCAGGTGGCCGACGCCACGGCGGAAAGCCCGGCCCCGGCCGAGGTGGTCGTCACGGTGCTGGCCCTGGAGGGTGACGGCAGCGCATCGCCGGAGCTGTTGGAAGCGGTGCAATTGCACCTGAGTGAAGATGACGTCCGCCCCCTGGCCGATCGGTTGACGGTGCAAGCGGCCGAGATCCTGCCCTATCGCATCGAGGCGGTGGTGGACATGGTCGGTACCGGGCCAGAGAACGAGGCCATTCTGGCCGAATGCCGGCGCCGGCTGGGTGCTTGGGTCAATCCCCGGCGCCGGCTGGGGGTGGCCGTGACCCGTTCGGGTGTTGATGCGCAGGTGCACATCAACGGCGTCGAGCGGGTAGAGCTGGTGGGGTGGCAGGACGTCACCCCGGACAAGGCCCAAGCCGCTTGGTGCCAGGGCTTCACCGTCACGCGGGGTGGCTGACATGAACAGCCTGCTGCCGCTGAACAGTACCCAGCTCGAGCGGGCCGTCGAGTACGCCACGGACGAAGTCACCGACGTGCCGCTGCGCACCTTGTACAACCCGGACACCTGCCCGGCGCACCTGCTGCACCAGTTGGCCTGGGCCTGGTCGGTGGACCGCTGGGACGACAGTTGGTCGGAGGCGGTGAAGCGGTCGGTAATCCGCTCGGCGTTCTTCGTTCATGCGTACAAGGGCACCATCGGCGCGCTGCGCCGGGTGGTCGAGCCATTTGGCTATCTGATTGAAATCAACGAGTGGTGGCAGCTCCAGCCCCCTGGTCCTCGCGGCACCTTTGCACTGAAGGTGGGTGTCTCGAACGGCGGCATCAGTGAAGACACCTATCTGGAGCTGTCCCGGCTGATCGATGACGCCCGGCCTGTCAGCCGGCACATGCTTGGCTTGGACATCAGCCTGGAAGCCTACGTCCCGGCCTACCAGGCGGTACCGACCTGCGACGGCGAAGTGATCGAGGTGTACCCGTGGGAAGCCTCCGACATCGATGTCGACGTGGGTGCCTTCGAGGCGCTGACCGACCACTCCACAGACATACTGGAAATTTACCTGAATGGCTAACTCAACCACACAATTTGGCGGGTTCCTGACCAACGTCGGGGTTGCCCAGCAGGCCAACAGTGCCGCGCTGGGCCTGCCCTGGAACATCACTCATATGCTGATCGGGGACGCCGGTGGCGATCCGGCGCAGGTGCCTGACCCGACGCCAAGCCCCGCACAGACGGCCCTGGTACGTCGAATGTACCGGGCGCCGCTCAATGCGCTGTACAAGTCGCCTGTAGACCCCAACGTGTTGGTGGCCGAACTGGTGCTGCCGCCGGAGATCGGTGGCTGGTGGATCCGCGAGCTGGGCCTGGAGGATGCGGACGGCAACTTCATTGCGGTGGCCAAGCCGCCGCCCAGCTACAAACCTTTGCTGCAGCAGGGGTCGGGCCGGACCCAGACCATCCGCATGCATGTGGTGTTCGGCAATGTGGCGAACATCAGCTTGAAGATCGATCCAAGTATCGTGCTGGCCACCCGCGACTATGTCGACAAGGCCCGCGAGGCGAACGAGTTGTATGCCCGCAACCAGGTCAAGGCGCACGCCGAGGCCGCCGACCCGCACCCGCAGTACCTGCGCCGCGCGGACGTGGCCAAGGACGCCGGCCCGCTGGCTTGGGTCGGGCTTGCGACGGGCACGGCCAATGCCCTGGTGCTGGCCCTCAAGAGCAGCGAGGCGGTATTGCCGGCCTATGCGGCCGGCCAGCGTTTCCAGTTCCAAGCGGCTGCCGACAACACGGGCGCAGTGACCGCGAAGGTCGGCGGCTTAGCCGCCAAGGAAGTGAAAAAGGCCGGCGCCACTGGTCTGGTTGACTTGGCGGCGGGGGATATTCGCGCCGGGGTGCTGTTCGAGCTGTCGTACAACGGCACGGTGTTTCAGCTGCGCGAGGCCTTCACCGATGTGTACCCAAAGGGCCAGACTTACAGCCGGGCGGAAGTTGACGACCTGCTGAAAAATGCCGGCGCGCTGCCGGTGGGTGCTGTGGTGGCGTTTCCCATGACGCAGGTGCCGACGGGGTTTCTTGAGCTGAACGGCACCCCGAAAAGTATCGCCATGTACCCGGCCCTCGCGACCTATCTGGGCACCAAATACAACAAGGGCGACGAGGAGCCCGGTTACTTCCGCCTGCCAGATTATCGGGGTGAGTTCCTGCGCGGTTTGGACAATGGGCGCGGCCTAGACCCCGACCGGGTGATTGGTTCAAGTCAGCTGGGTACTGCCGTTGCCTTTGACGATGCAACAGGCTTTGGCGTAGCCGGATGGCACGCCATGACCACCGCTGACGACGGCAAGCCTGAGCTGTTTGGCGCTGACCGCGCGTCGCGCGCTGACTACCCGAACGGAAATACCCAGCTGGTCACGTCGGCCACGTCGACGCTGGTTACCGTTGGTATGGCGCGCCCGCACAACATTGCGGCGATCTGGTGCATCAAGGCATGGGGTAGCGCGGTAAATCAGGGGCAGCTCGATGTGGCCGCCTTGGCTGCCCTGGTCGCGGCCGTCGAGCAGCGACAAAAGGCCCTGGGTGATGGACAGACTAACCAGAACCTGACCGCCACCCGCTTGATGGGCACGACGTACACGAACACGACGGGCCGCACCATCTGGTTTCAGGCCGCTGTCAGTATGCTGCAAGGGGTGTCCTCGACGGTCACCGTTGGCGGCGAACAGCGTAGCTACATCGCCAACAACGGCACGGGCGGCGTCACAGGCACGCATTCTGTGCCTGTGCTGCACGGTGAGTCTTACAGCGTCAACGGCGGCACGCTGGTGCGCTGGAACGAGGTGCGTACATGAGCATGGACATGAAGTACTACAAATGGCCGGACAGCGCAGAGCTGCCTTACGCGTATGCGGCGGACGGCTCGCAAGATGTATTCATTCTGTCCGGCCTGGTCCCGATGACTGACGCCGAGGTGCAGGCGCACATTGAGCGAGTGACAGCGCCGCCGGCCGTGCCAGTGGACAGCGAACGCCAGTGGCGGGACACCGAGCTGGCGGCGCTGGTCTGGCTGCGTGATCGCCACCGCGATCAGCTGGAAATCGGTGGTCAAACCACGCTGACGCCCGAGCAGTTCACCGAGCTGCTGATTTACATGCAGCAGTTGCGCGACTGGCCGCAATCGCCCGAATTTCCCGAGTCGTCGGCGCGCCCGGTGGCGCCGCCCTGGATCGCTGAACAAACCCCATGACGCCCCGCATTGACGGGGCGTTTTCATTCCTGCGGTACCAACGGCCTCGCTCTGCGGGGCCTTTTCCATTCTGGAGATTGTATGAGCGGATTCTTTCACGGCGTCACCGTGACCAACGTCGACACTGGCTCGCGCCCGATCGCGCTGCCGGCGTCCTCGATCATCGGCCTGGTTGACACCTTCACCGAAGGCCCGGATGCCACGGCCAAGGCCAACGACCTGGTGCTGATCACCAACGAGCGCGAGGCGGTCGCGGCCTTCGGACCGAACGCGGCCATCACCAAAGCCTGCCGTGCCATCTACACCCGAGCCAGGGCGGTGATCGTTGCCTGCGGCGTTGCCAAGGTCGAGGCCGCGCCCGAGCAGACCTCGGCGATCATCGGCGGCCAGCTGGCCAACGGCAAGCGCACCGGCCTGCAGGCGCTGCTCGACGGCAAGAGCCGGTTCAACGCACAGCCGCGGTTGTTGATCACACCGAAGCACAGCGCCACCCAGGCGGTCGGTACCGCGTTGGTGGCCCTGGCCGACAAGCTGCGCGGCATCGCCATCATCGACGGCCCTAACACCACCGACGAGGCGGCCATCGCCTACGCCGGGGAGTTCGGCGCTAAGCGGGCCTACATGGTCGACCCAGGCGTGCAGCTGTGGGACACCGATGTCAACGGCACGATCGACGCCCCCAGCTCGGCCTGGGTCGCCGGCCTGTTCGCCTGGACCGATGCCGAGTACGGGTTCTGGGCCTCGCCGTCGAACAAGGAGTTCGTCGGCATCAGCGGTACAACGCGCCCGATCGAGTTCCTCGACGGCGACGAAACCTGCCGCGCCAACCTGCTGAACAACGCCAACGTGACCACCATCATCCGCGATGACGGCTATCGCCTGTGGGGTAACCGCACGCTGTCGAGCGATCCGAAGTGGGCCTTCGTCACCCGTGTGCGGACCATGGACATCGTGATGGACGCGATCCTGTACGGGCACAAGTGGGCGGTCGACCGCTCGATCACCGCGACCTACGTCAAGGACGTGACCGAAGGCCTGCAGGCGTTCATGCGCGACCTGAAGAACCAGGGCGCGATCATCAACTTCGAGGTGTTCGCCGACGAGACGCTGAACACGGCCAGCCAGCTGGAGCAGGGCAAGGTGTACTGGAACATCCGCTTCACCGACGTGCCGCCGGCTGAAAACCCCAACTTCCGCGTTGAGGTCACCAACCAATGGCTGACCGAAGTCCTCGACTCTGCCGCTTAAGGAGCGCACCGCATGGCAATGATTCCCCAAACCCTGGCCAACCTGAACCTGTTCGTGGATGGCGTCAGCTTTCAGGGCGACGTGCCCAGCCTGACCCTGCCCAAGCTCACTCTGAAGATGGAAGAGCACCGGGGCGGTGGTATGGACCTGGCGGTCGAGATGGACCAGGGCATGGAAAAGCAGGAAGCCGCCTTTACCACCATCGGCGTGCGCCGCGAGTCGCTGAAGTTCTTCGGCCTGGCTGACGGCACCGCGTTCAATGGCACCTTCCGAGGGGCGTTCAAGGGCCTCAAGGGCAAGATCACCCCGGTGATCGTCACTCTGCGCGGCAGCCTTAAGGAAGTCGACATGGGCGACTGGAAAGCGGGCGACAAGGCCGAGATCAAGCACAGCGTCTCGGTCACCTACTACAAGCTCGAAGTCGACGGCCGCCTGGTCTACGAGATCGATGCCTTGGGCATGAAGCGTGTGATCGACGGCGTCGACCAGCTCGCTGCCCAGCGTCAGGCCCTGGGCCTGTAAACCCTCAAACAGAAAGGACACCTACCCATGATCAAGAAAACCCCTGCGTACCTGAGCCTCGAGGCCGATCGCGTCACCGTCCGCCTGAGTCGTCCCACCGAGTGTAACGGCGTCCAGGTCGACAGCATCAGTCTGCGTGCGCCGACCGTGCGCGACATCCGCGCTGCCCAACAGGCCACCAATGGTGACGACGAACAGCGCGAACTGAACCTGTTCGCCTCACTGGCTGAAGTTGGTGTGAAGGATCTCGAAGGGCTGACCCTGAAAGACTACAGCCGTCTGCAGAGCGGTTACTTTCGTCTGGTGCAAGACGACGAGCTTTGACCCATACAACCAGAAGCGGCTGGCCAAGCGGCTGGCCGCCGAGCTGGGTTTCTCGGCAGCGGAGATCTCGGCGATGTCCTTTGCGGACATGGTCTGGTGGCTCACGGATTGAGCCTGCAGGAGGGTAGAACATGGCAAAGCTGGCGATTGCACTGGAGATCGGCGGCGCCGTGGCGGCATCACTCGGTGCTGCCTTCGGCACTGCCAAGGGGCATATCAAGAAGCTCGAGGAGAGTGGCAGTCGCGCCAAGGTGTTGAAGAACACCATCGGCGAGACGATCAAGCTCAGGGACGAATGGAAGCGAGCCCACGACAGCGGTTCAGCGGCGGCCTCCGGGCTGCTGCGCAAACTCGACACCAACCTCGACGCGCTGAAAAAGCAGGGCGTCGAGGTTGGGCGGCTGTCGAAGGAATACCAGCGCCTCGGGCGCGAAGCGAGAGCTGCAGATCTGCAGCAGAAAGGGCGGCAGCAGATCGATGCGGGCAAGTCCTCGCTGAAGTCGAACATCGGCGCCACGGTGGTTGGCGCCGGCTTGGCGGCGATTCCGACCAAGATCAGTGCGGATTATCAAGCGATCATCCGCGACATTGCGATCAAGGCGAATGTCGTCAACCAGCCGCAAGAGGCTCAGCTGAGCCGCGCGGTGATCGATACCTCCCGTGATACCGGGATGTCGCGTAACGACGTGGCAGACCTGATCAATCAGCTGGTCGGCGCTGGCATGGACCTGGATAAGGCCATGGCCTACGCGCCGACGGCGGCGAAATTCGCCATCGGCCAAGGCTCGTCGGGCGTCGATACGGCGGCGATGATTCAGGCGCTGCAGCAGAACGCCAAGATCACCGACCCCAAGGTCATGCAGCAGGCGCTGGAGGCCATCGCTTACCAGGGCCAAGCCGGTTCGTTCGAAGCGTCCGACATGGCCAAGTGGTTCCCGCAGCTGCTGGCCGGCATGGAGAAGGGCGGTGTCACTGGCCTGGATGCGGTCACCTCGCTGGGCGCGATGCTGCAGGTGCAGATGAAGACCGCTGGCAGTTCCGATGAAGCGGCGAACAACTTCAAGAACTGGATGGAGAAGATCGGCGCGGGCGACATCCAGAAGAACTATGAAAAGGTAGGCATCGACTACCAGAAGTCGCTGAACACCGGCCTGCAGAAGGGCATGAACGTCTTCGAGGCGTCCATGGGCCTGGCGCTGCAGTACGTCGAGAAGACCGACCCGAAGAAAGCCCTGGCCATGAAGGAGGCCCAGGCCAAGATCGACAAGGAAGTCGACCCGGAGAAGGCCACGGCAGCGCTGGCCGCCCTGGAGAAAAGCCTGCGTACCGGCGACGTGTTCGCCGATCAGCAGGTCAAGGCGGCGTTGACTGCCTACGCGCAGAACCGGGGTCTGTACAACACGTTGAAAGCCGATTCGCGCAATGCGGAGAAGGTCGCCGGCATCCTCGACAAGAACCTGGCCGAGCGCCGGGAAACGTCGAAGCAGCGGTGGTCGGAGCTGGGCCAGGCGGTGGACGACTCGATGCGTAGCATCGGCGATGCCATCCGCCCGGCCACCGACATGCTCGCCATTGGTCTGACCAAGATTGTTCATGGCGTGACTGATCTGTCGGACAAGCTGCCGGTCCTGGTCATGGGTATCTCGGGGGCTGCGGCGGCGGTGATGGCGTTCCTGACAGCGCGTAGCGCCATCAAGATCGGGCGCGGGGCGTTCAATGTCGCGCGCGGTCGAAGGATGGGGCGCGGCAAGGGAGGCGACGGATCGCTGGACATGCCCGAGACCGGCGACCCCGTGGTCGACGCGGGCCTCGGGGTGCTGGGCAAGGTGTTGGGGGGGAAGGCGGCGAACGATGGCGGCGGGGTGCTCGGAAACGAGCCGTTGCGTGTATTTGTGGTGAACGCTCAAGGCCTTGGCGGACTGGGCGATGCGCCTGTCGGCGGACGGTCCGGGCGTCGGCGTGGTCGCCGGAATGGTCCGGCGCCTCGGCGACGTCCTCGAACGCCGCCAACGCCTGAGCCGCCGGTCAAACCTGCAACGATGTGGTCGCGGCTGGCGGGGATGGCGGACGGCAAGAGCGTTGGCGGCATGGTGCGTAGCATTCGCAGCGTCACCAAGGGCTTATCGAACGGGCCGGGTGGCAAGCTCCTCGATGCAGTGCCGGGCGTGCTGGACGTCGCCCTCAACGCTGAAACACGGAATGAGAAAGCGGAAGGCTACGGCGGCGTTGCCGGTGGGCTGGCGGGCGCCTGGGCGGGTGGTCAGGCCGGTGCCATGGCCGGTGCTGCTCTGGGTTCGATTGTGCCGGGGCTCGGCACCGCCATCGGTGGTGTGGTCGGCGGGGCAATCGGCATGGCGATTGGCGGCCTCGCGGGCGACTCGGTTGGCGGCTGGCTGGGCAAGACATTGTTCGGTGAGGACGAGCAGGTGGCCGAGGGCAAGTCGGCGCCGGGTGATGTTGCTCGCTCCATTGCTGCTGCCGCGCCTGCGCCGACAGCGCCCGTCGTTGCCCAGGCGCTGGAGCAGGCCAAGCCGAAGGGTGAGCCGCCGAAGGTCGACCAGCAGTTCTCTTACATGCCGAACATGCCAATCACGATCCAGGGTGATGCCAAGGATCCAGACCAGTTGTTCCGGTCGCTGGAGTCGAGGATCCGCAGCAGCTGGGATAGCTGGTCGCGGGAAACCATGGGGCGGCAGGCAACTACTCAATTGTTCGACGAAGCCCACGTATAAGGAGGGGTCATGCCCTACATGGAGTCCATGAGCTCGGCGCTCTCGTCGTTGATCGAGGCGGGGGAGGCTGGCCGTACCAGCCTCGATGGAATGCTCGGGCCGTTGAATGGTGCGGTCAGTGACATGACCGGCGCGGCCTCTGAGCTGGAAGGGATTCCGGTGATTGGCCCGGCCATCGGCCAGAAAATGCAACGGACCATGCGAGCGATCAATGCCGCGCAGTCTGTCGTGGGCCGGGTGGCATCGACGTACAGCCAGGTGGTCAGTGGTGCGGCGGCGGTGCAGGAACGCCTCGGTTCGTTGAAGGAGCAGGCTGGCAAGGCCTCGGCAGCGATCAACCGCATAGCCGGGCAGGTGAGTCCGTCGTTGGCCAACATCCTGCCCACTGGCTCGGCGGGCATGACGCCGGCAGCGGAGGCGGTCCAGCCGTTCCCGCACCTGCTGATCCTGCAGCCGCTCGATCCGAAGGCGCCGCCGTACTACTTCAACCTGAACACGGCGGCGTTCGATGAGTTGCGCCGGCAGACTTCGGCGCGCTGGGCCGCGCAGGAGCGCCTGACCCGTGACATTGCCCAGCAGGCAGTGGGCCACGGTGAGGACAAGTTGAGCCTCAAGGGGGCGATCTTCCCGACGTTTAAGGGCGGCCTCAAGCAGCTCGATACGATCCGCGCGATCATCCGCACGCTGCAGCCGGTGACGCTGATCACCGGCTATGGCGACGTGCTGGGCACCTGGTGCTTGGTCAGTGCCGACGAGGAACAGAGCGCGCTACTGGGTGGCGGCATTCCGCGCAAACAAGGGTTCTCACTGGAGTTCGTGAAGTATGGCGAAGACATGCAGAACGTCTGACGGAGATCTGCTCGACACGCTGTGTTACCAGCATTACGGCCACCTCAACGGTACCGTCGAGCTGGTGATGCAGGCCAACCAGGGGTTGGCCGATGAAGTGCAGCCCTATCGTGCGGGGATCCTGATCCGCCTGCCGGATCTGCCGGTACCGTCGATCGAGACGGTGCTGCTCTGGGGCTGATCCCGCCCACTCACAAGCCCCGCCCCGTGCGGGGCTTTTTCATTCTGGAGGCTACATGCAGCCTACGTTTCGCATCGTCGCCGATGGCAAGGACATCACGGCGCTGATCAATGACCGGCTCCTGCTGTTGCGCACGACCGATAAACCGGGGATGGATTCCGACGAGTTCGAGTTGCGCATCGATGACCGCGACGCGGCCGTGGCGTTGCCCGGGCGAGGTGCCGGCATCGAGGTGCACCTGGGCTATGTCGGTCGGGCGCTGGCCCGCCTGGGTCGTTACACGGTCGACGAGATCGAGGTCTCAGGCCCGCCGCGCACCATCGTGATCCGTGGCAAGGCCAGCGATATGCGGGGTACCGGCAAGACCACGCGCAGCGGTAGCTGGGAGAACGTCCCGTTGTCGCAGATCGTGCGCGACATCGCCGCCCGCAACGGGTGGGCACCAGTCTGCCCGGTGCAGACGAAGGTCGACCGCGTCGACCAGCGCAATGAATCGGACTTCAACTTCATCACGCGCCTGGCCAAGCAGTACGACTGCACGGCGAAGGTCGGTGACGGCAAGTTGTTGGTGATGCCGCGCGAGGCCAGCGTAAATGCCAGTGGCAAGGCGTTTGGCACGGTGACAATCACCCCGGCCGATGTGAGCCGGTGGCAGTTCAAGCTCGGCGATCGCAGCGCACAGAAGGCAGTGAAGACCCAGCACCAGGACAAGAAGAGCGGCAAGTTGGTGGTGGTCGAGCTGGCCAACGACGAAGCGCCCAGCAATCTGCCGGCAGTCCATACCGACCGCCACATCTATCCCGACAAGACAGCCGCCGAACAGGCCGCCAAGGCCAAGTTGGCCGCGTTCAATCGCAGCACGGCCGGCGTGCGCCTGCAGATGGCGGGGCGCACCGACTTGTTTGCCGAGCGGGTCATCAACGCCCAGGGCTTCAAGATAGGCCTGGACGGTGAGTACCTGGTCGACAGCGTCGAGCAGACGTTCGATGCCTCCGGCTGGACTACGGCGGTGGAGTGCAACGGCGGCAAGAAGGGCAAGGCGAAAGCCAAGGGCAAGAAAAAGAAATCCGACAAGCCACTGAAGGTGGTCGACGTTAACCTGGCCTGAGCGGCCACTGCAGGAGATCCAACATGACTGTCACCCTCAAGCAGCTGCAGCACATCCTCCCCAACGCCGGCACTCAAGCCGGCGTTTTTCTTCCCGTCCTGAATGCGGCAATGGTCAAGTGGGGCATTGTCACCCCGCTGCGTAAGCGTGCTTTCCTCGCCCAGATCGGGCATGAGTCGGGCCAGCTGCGCTACGTCCGTGAGCTGGGCAACGACCAGTACCTGGCCAGGTACGACACCGGCAAGCTCGCTGCCCGGCTGGGCAACACGCCCGAGGCCGACGGCGACGGCCAGAAGTATCGCGGCCGTGGCCTGGTTCAGGTCACCGGGCATGACAACTACAAGCGTTGCGGCGAAGCCCTGGGCCTCGACCTGCTCGCCCGTCCCGAACTGCTCGAGCGCCCCGAGCACGCGGCCAACTCGGCCGGCTGGTTCTGGCACCAGGCCGGCCTCAACTCGCTGGCCGACAAGGGGCCGGCGGCGTTTGAAGCCATCACCCGCCGTATCAACGGTGGGCTAAACGGCCAGGACGACCGCCTGGCCATCTACAAGCGTGCCGAGCAGGTGCTGATCTGATGTCGCTCGGAGCGCGGTGTGTGCTGTTCTCCCTGCTGTTTGGGGCGACGGTAGGGGCTCGTCTGGCCTGGTTGTGGCAGGCCGACGAGTTGCAGAAGCAGGAGGCCGAATACGAGCGGCAGCTTGCGCAGAAAGACCTGGTGCACAGCCGCGAGCGGGAGGCCGCCGCCAGCGCCGCCCTGGATCAGCTGGAGCAGCAGCAGGTCGCCCGGCGTGACCTAGAAGACCGCCTGCAGGTGCAGGGTAAAACCCATTGGAAGGAGATGAACGATGCCCAACAAGCTCAGGCTCGCCTGCGCGACCGGCTGGCTACTGCTGATCTGCGGTTGTCAGTCCTGGTCGACGCCGGATCCGTTACCGCCCAGGGTTGTGGCGGTGGGGTGCGAGCGCCCGCCGGCACCGGAGGAGTGGTGGATGGAGCCCTACGCGCCCAGCTTGACCCAGCGCATGCTCGGCGAATTGTCGCCATCACCGACGAAGGCGATCGAGCAGTGATCGCGCTGAAAGCCTGTCAGACTTACGTGCGTGAAATCATGAAGCAGTAGAATGGCGAGCCGGTAGGTGGCCTTACCCGCCAGCCCTACCCGCCGAACGCACAGTGCCGGTAGGAGTTGAAGCCGCGATGCGTGTTGGGTTCAGCAGCAACTATCCGCGGTGGTGTGGATTGTGTGCCACATTGCTACGGCAGCAGTGGGCACAATCTGCCGACGTAAAAGGTATATGAATTTGCTTAAGTGATAGGGCTTGCTCGTGCGTTCGTCCGGATAGAAACTTTGCGAAATGGCTCGGCTCAGGGGGAGGAGCGGGATGAGTAGGAAAGCTAGTCAAGCTGATATTGGAACCAAGGTAATAGGTGTTAGGACTGTTGGGGACATGCTTTTCAAGCTGCATTGGGAGCTCATGCAGTTGGCGATCGCTCAGAGTAAAAGCCGTAAGGGTCTATCGGCGGTAACGGCCGCGACCTACGGTGCCTTCAACAGCGCTGTGACCGCATGGCATGTCGTCGATTGGGCGTGGGCGGCTCTTTCGCGTGAGCAGAAAAAACTGTTGTGTCCAACTGGAAAGATTGATGAGTTCAAGAAAGGCCTGATTGCCGACTGCCCTGAGCTTGGTATTTGTCAAGCCCTCACTAACAACGGAAAGCACGCAATTGCGACTTACGGGCCCAGCCTGAAGGTACGAGAAATTATCGGCATGCACTCTGTCCCGGTAGGGCAGTTGAGGGCAGGTGATCCGATCGGGACTATCCACCATGAGATTTATCTGAGTGATGGAGACGTTGAGCTACCGGCAATTGTTGTGTTCCGGAAGGTGGCCAGATTCCTTCAGGCAATGCTACTGAAGCTTGAGCTACTTGAGGAGCTGTGGAAGGAGGCTTGCTTCTTCGATGAACCCGCTGCTGCGCACTCAACCATAACGGAGATAAAGGTAAGTTCTCAATGAAAGCAGGTCATGATAAACCCGTTGATGCAGTGGCTGCACGAGTGGTCGCAAAGGGGGAGCAGTTTGAATACCAGGCAGCTGGCACGAGTCTGGATTCTGATTTGCCCTTGGCTACTAAACCAATACCCGTTGCGGCGCAAGCAAACCCATCCTTCAAAAATCATATAGGAGAGCGATTTGGACGGTTCACAGTCATAGGCCTCTCAGCTGATCGAAAAGGGCGCTGGGTATGCCGTTGCGTTTGTGGTCGATATTCAATGCGAAGCAGCTCGGCCATAGTCAGCTCTGCCGAAGATGCGTGCTGCGATCAGTGCTATCTGCAGGCGGTTTCAAAGCGTCATGAGCATCTGCGTCGTTCCACAAAAGACCGCCCAACCAAAGATTTTCTTGTTTGAGTGGGAGCGAAATGAGCTCGAACCCGCGTCACCGCTTAGGGGGATTTTAGGGCAAGTCTGGGGCCGTATAGCGCCATTTGTGCCGTTCGGATCGTTAGCAAAACGGGGCCTGCGGCGGTCTCATGTTCATCGCGGGTGGGTTCAATTCCCTATCCTTGGTTGAGGTAGACTCCACTATTTATTAAAGCGTTGTTTGGATATTGTGAAGTTAGTCATCTCACTACTATTGATCATGTGGGTTCGGTTGCTCATGTCTACCAACATGAAATAATTTCCCAGCTTTCCTGCAAGGATACAGCCGCTCTTGCAGATCCCGGAGGGTCGGCTGACAGTTTCCAAGTCGCCCTTACGGTTTAATATGTCGCTCGCATTTGCTGAAGACATGACTATCGCGTTGACTGGAAGGAATATTGATAGCGCGGCCATCGCAATTCTAATCGAGTAATTGCTAAATGATTTTGTGTAAAAGCTGGATGCGCTCAATGGGCGTGCTGCGACTATCAGTATTGAAATTGGCAGGTACTTGAGGTAGTCGTACTGGTCTCCCCAGGCATAAAAAGCCCCAATCGATAGACAGCCAATAATTAGATTTAATATGAGTGTATATCTAATTGTGTCTGGGCTGGTCTGAGGGTCTCTAAAGGAGGTGGGGCTGATTGCTTCGGACACTAAGATTATTAGCGTAAAGACAAGGCATTGTATGATTAGTGAGCTTGAGTTTGTTATGATTTCATTGAATAATATGTAGGGTAGAGGGTTGATATTAAAGTTTAGCCAGTAGTTGTATAGGTAGAAAGAGCTGCAAATAAATGTATATGCAGCTAGATACGGTAGTGCCTGCTTTAGTTCGACTATTTCGGAGTTTTTTTCAATCAAGATGTCGGTCCTTTCGGTATCATGGCTGGCTCAGGTTGATATGTGTCTGCTAATGCTCCATCACGTCGGCTATGCAGGTGGTACCTCTATTTACCTAGGTTTCTGCCGATCTCGAGAAACTTGTCGAGATACGTGTCAAGGATCCCGGCATGGTGCAAGGTCCGAAATGCGTTTCTAGAAGCAGCATTGTTTTCGTGCCGTTCATTGATGTTGCACCACGAGCAAAGCTTTGAATCTTGATTGGTTTTTGGTTCTTTGCACTTGTCGCAATTCTCAAGGTTCGGTGCAATTACGCCGTTTTGAAATACGTGTGTGCTGTTGGTGTTGTCTAATAGAAATGGGCTTGTAGAGCTTTTGCCTATTTGCATTTCAAAATATTTACAGTTTATGGATTCTGCTGCTGCCTTAAGTGTTTCTTTTGTATCGTTCGAAGCTTTTGCGCCTGCAATTATCGCTGTGACGCAGTTTGATGGGAAGTATAGTAACGAAAGACCTGCGTTTATTTTGCTTGCTACTTCCTCGCTGGTGATAAGTCGGCGCTCTTGCTCATAGCTCCAGCAGGTTTGCTTGGTGAAGTAGGCTCTGGCTCCTACGCTTTGCCAGAGCCATCCGGTGTGTCGTGGTTTGCAAGTAACATATGCTTGCTGTAGTAAGTTCAGTATTCCTTCGCTAGGGGTGTCTCTATAATCGATGTCGCCAAAGCTTGGGTCAGCACCTTGGGAGTCCAGCCATTCATTAAATGCTGTCTCATTGATTTCGGCTACAAAGCCTTCGGAGTTTGAGGCGTAGTGCGCCCACATCGGAGTGCTAATTGGTGATTTGGAGAAACAGGTGACGGGTCGCTGTGTCACCATTGAGATAATTTCGTTGTAATATGCAAGAATCTCTGGTTCTTGGTTGTAGTCGATCGTTAAAAAGAATTCAAATGGATCATTGTAATCTTTTAAGAAGGATAACTTGATTGTGCACTTCTCGCCGCCTACAAGGAGTTTGTTAGAGATGTCTGGGCTCATATATTTGTAGAGGTTTTTTGGCGCTTCCATAGCAGGTGCTCCTCGGCAAAAAGTAGAATGCAAATTTGCGTGGCACTTTGCCAGTTTTTTTCTGTTTGATAAAGAGAGTGGAAGGTCTCGTCGACGTCTATGAAACCGTAATTAGGTGGGGCAAATAGGTCCTAGGTCTCACGACCTTCGTTACCTTGTTGGTACAAAAATGGTACGCGATTAAATTGGTTTCGCCAGAGGGCTCGTAAATTATGGCTTCGGTGAAACATGTGCCCAATCCATCATCGGCGCAACGCTGAAGCGGCGGGACGGCTCAGGGCGCAGGGCAGGGGAGGTGGCAGTTGGTGATGGCATAAGGCTGGGGCACGCACTCGACGGAGCCAGGCGGCAGGCCGCTGGCAGGCGATGGAAAGGTAGATGGGCGCCAGTTTACCAAGCGCGGGGGGATTCGTCCGATTCGATCGACATTGAACTTTCACCCCAACAGCACTCTGCTGTGTGCGCAACATGATGGCCATGGGCTTCACCGACAATGACTCGCCTCGGCTGCCCCTGCTAGCATGCGCACCGCGCAACCTTGATGGATCGCCCCCATGACACGTATGGACACCGCCAGCTCATGACACGCTACCTCACATTCATTGCCCTGATGGCCACTGTCGGTGTTTGCCAGGCTTTGGAAATGCTCGGCCAGACCACCGACGGATACGTCAAGGCCCACATCAAGCCGCCACCTCGTACGGTCTATGAGGTTTACCTCGATGTAAAGCGCAACCCGTACGGGGCACTCGGAACCTTCGACTTCAGCCACAGTGATGAGCAGTCCAAAACCTGCTACCGCGTGCTGGGTCGCCGAACTGCAGGGCCGGACGACGTGCGGCAGGTCACGATGGCCAGCGAGCAAGGCCATGCGCTTTGCCAGCATCTGCTGGGCACCCTCTACGAAGCCGGTAACGGGGTATCCCAGGACCTGTACCGCGCTCGCATGCTTTACCTGCAAGCAGCCCCCAACGACCCCACTGCCTACGTCGAGCTGGGCCGCATGGCGCGTGACGGTGTCGGTGAGCCGGTCGACTTCGTCCGGGCGCGTGCCCTCTTCAGGCAGGCTGGCCCAGGTGGTGTGGTTGGGCTGGGCGGGTTGATGGAGCAGGGCAAGGGCGGGCCGCAGGATGTGCAGGGCGCCTTGAACCTTTACATGCAGACGACCCGCAATTTCCGTGACCCCGCGTGGGGGGCCATGCGTGCGTTGCTGGACAACGGCATGTCGTTGGATACCGCGCAGGTGGAGAAGTACAACCAGCTCTGGATCAGCGGGTTCCAGAGCCTTCAGCAAATGAAGATCAAACGCGATGCGTCGCTCAAAAAATTCCGCTACACCGAGTGGATGAGGCTTACGGTGTCGTATCGGTTCCCGGTAGAGCAGGGCCGCCCCGCCGTCTCCCTTGTCGAAAGCAGCGGCGATTCGCAGCTTGATGAGACGGTGCTGAGGGTCTTGGACAAGCTGCCGATGGATGATCCCTACATGGCGCCTTCGGGCATGCGAACCCCTGATATGGTGGCCCCGATTATCCTTGGCCCCGGCTTCTTCGGCAGTTGAACCTCGGGTACTGGCCGGCCTGTCCAGCGGACCAACGCCCCGCTGCAGGCGCCGGCTTGGCCGGCGAACAGGCCCGCCCAGGCTACAAAGGCCTTAGTGCTTCATCCCAAGCTCCGCATCATCCATCAGCGCCTTGGCCAGCGCGCTCAGGTAATACGACGCCCACAGCAGTTGCGGCTTTTCCTCCATGATCCCGGCGATGGTCAGGTCGCGCACGCAGCCCATCAGCTCCGAGGCCTGGTCCCGTGCATGCTGGCAGGGGATGCCGGGCTCGATGCAGAACAGCGGAGCGGTCATCCCTTCGCCTTGGTAGAACTTGGTTTTGCCCGCAGTGGTGCGGGGCGTGGTGTCGTCTGTGTTCATTGCTCACTCTCCCTGAAATGATCGATACCTGGGCGGACCCTATCGCGGGTCAAGCCCGCTCCCACGGATGCAGGCATTACCCTGCGGGCTAGGGGTTGCGTGGGAGCGGGCTTGCCCCGCGATAGCGCCAGCCCAGGCGACACATGACCAACGGCCTAGTGGAATGCCCGACGCTCCAGCTGCGGCATCTGCACCTGAATCAACGCCGACTCGAGCAGCACCCGCAGCGCCTCGATCTCATGCATCAACGCCATGATCAGAATCGACGCGTGGGATTTGGGTTGCTGGACCGAAATGGCCTGATGCGCCACAGCCTGGGCGCACAGGGCGTACTCCGTGGCTTGGATGAGGGTGTCTTCGAGGCAGTGGTGGTTGTGGGGTGGATCGGGGACGATCTTTAGCATCGTATGATTCCTTTGAGGTTTGCCACCACCTGCCTGCTGTCAAACAGAAGGGTGGCAGCTGTACGCGGGTTGACAGACCGGCGGAATCACTAAGTTCCGGCGCACGCAAGCGTGCCCACACGTACAGCCGCCATTGAAGACTAACCGTATGCGTGATTACCGTCGCAGCCTGTCAAAGCCGGTCGCTGAACACCAGCGACTCGCCGAGACTAGGGGCCAGCCAGGGCGACCGCAACGGAAAAAAGGCGGCAAGAGTATGTTTGGGAAATGGACTACAAGGAAGGGGGTAAATCTGATTATCGCTCTTCACTTTCAGCCTTTGCGGATGCCGCGCTTGCCAGTCCTGGTGGGCGATCAGCTCCTGCTAGAGCCAGGGAAATTGCACTGCACTTGAGCAGGTATTCCAATCAACCGTAACCACCCAACCTAGAACGTCTGCTTTTGGTAGCAGGGCTTTGGGCTAATTCAGCTACCCCACTTCCAGGGACACCGTCTGAATATCATGGGGAATGCTTGCTTTTACAGATTTTGTCCCCAGATCAGTAGGGATCACAGCTCGTCACAAGGACGGAACATGCAATTCATATTCACCCCGGAAGCCAGCTTCAGTGCCTCGGCCCGTGAGGCGCTAAGTGCCATGGCAGCCCGGGCATTCGCGGCCTGCAAAGTGCAGTTTTGTAGCAAGGATGACCATGTGTCGCCTATTTGTGAGTTTCATATCGGCGGCTACAAGGGCAATACCGGTGATCTAGTCGGTATTCATGTGACGTTCCCGACTGAGCAAGCCTTGAGCGAAGAACTGTCAGTTTCCCCTGCCAAGGTTGAACAGTTGGTTCACCATGAGCTTGTGCATTTTTTCCAGTCTCATCTTCATGGCGTTGAACCGTACGCATACTTGCCTCACTGGTTTTTCGAGGGCATGGCGGTGGCTTTTGCCGGACAAGGCATCATTGCCCGAAATCGCCATCTGAATGCGGACTATCCGACGCTGGGTGGCAGTGCTGGCTGGGAACGCTATTACTTGATGAAGCAGCACATGGGCATTGACTGCATGAAGCCGCCTTATGATGTGCTCTATGATTCCTGGGGGGCGCTTTTCATCTACGCGGTTACCGAGCAGCCAGGCATTTTCCCCGACCATGCTTTCATAGGGGCGGATACCTACCTGCATGCCAGGGTTGGCGAAGCAGAGTGCGCTAAGGCGTTGGCGATTATTGATACCGCTCGCCGTTCCGGGTTCGATGCGGCCCTGAAGCAGCATACGGGCAGAGAGCGGATTCTGGAGAGTGGGTTCCGGAAATTCCTGGCTCCTAACTGAGGATTGGCCGGTTTCCTGGGGGGCGCGTGAACATGTCCAGGCGCTCCCCAGTGTAGCTCGCAGGCGCAAACTCAGGTGCCGAAGGGTAGGCCTTGCTCCACAGGCTTGGAAAAGGTGTTCAACCGCATTCCAATGGCACGCGGGGTAATGACCACCTGGCCATAGCGTTGCTTTCGATCAGCGCCATGTTCGGTCAGTGGCGCGATCGTATCGACCGATTATCTCGTCGTCGATGTAGTGTTCAACACTTAGTGCGTTGCGGTAGCCGGCAGCGGGGGACTGTCAGTTTTTTTGTGTTCGGGCCGGTAATGGCCTGCCGCTAGGCAGGCCCTGATTTTCACCAGGTCGGCCTGATGAACCGATCTCCGTACAAAATCGCAAATTGA
>NZ_JBDJLM010000043.1:0-44044 GCF_039673365.1 Pseudomonas sp. TWI923
CCCCATCCCTTTGTGTGGGTCTGTGCGGGGGCCACCCCCGCACCCCCCCCCGAAAACGCGGGGGTGGGTGGGGGATTGCCCCGCGATGCTTTTTGGCCCAAACCCCCAGTCATATCGTTAGATTGTTTCGATCTAGGCGGCCTCCTAAATAGAATCAGGTGCTGTGATAAAGTGGCTCGCTCGAACACGGCCCGCAGGCCGTCCATAAGATCGTTTTTCGTGAGTAGCCATGGTCGACAATCTGACGCACTTGAAACAGCTGGAGGCGGAGAGCATCCATATCATCCGCGAGGTGGCCGCCGAGTTCGACAACCCGGTGATGCTGTACTCGATCGGCAAGGATTCCGCGGTCATGCTGCACCTGGCGCGCAAGGCCTTCTTCCCGGGCAAGCTGCCGTTCCCGGTGATGCACGTCGACACCCAGTGGAAGTTCCAGGAGATGTACAGCTTCCGCGACAAGATGGTTGAGGAGATGGGCCTGGAGCTGATCACCCACGTCAACCCAGAGGGTGTGGCGCAGGGCATCAACCCGTTCACCCATGGCAGCTCCAAGCACACCGACATCATGAAGACCCAGGGCCTGAAACAGGCGCTGGACAAGCATGGTTTCGACGCCGCCTTCGGTGGCGCGCGTCGCGACGAAGAGAAGTCCCGCGCGAAAGAGCGCGTGTATTCGTTCCGCGACAGCAAGCACCGCTGGGACCCGAAGAACCAGCGCCCGGAGCTGTGGAATATCTACAACGGCAAGGTCAACAAGGGCGAGTCGATCCGTGTGTTCCCGCTGTCCAACTGGACCGAGCTGGACATCTGGCAGTACATCTACCTCGAAGGCATCCCGATCGTGCCGCTGTACTTCGCCGCCGAGCGTGAAGTGATCGAGAAGAACGGCACCCTGATCATGATCGACGACGAACGCATCCTCGAGCACCTCAGCGAGGAAGAGAAGGCGCGCATCGTCAAGAAGAAAGTGCGTTTCCGTACCCTGGGCTGCTACCCGTTGACGGGGGCGGTCGAGTCCGAAGCCGAGACCCTGACGGACATCATTCAGGAAATGCTCCTGACCCGCACGTCCGAGCGCCAGGGCCGCGTCATCGACCACGATGGTGCAGGCTCGATGGAAGACAAAAAACGCCAAGGCTATTTCTAAGCTTCAAGTTACAAGCGGCAAGCTGCAAGACAGAAGCAGAACGCGTAGCTTCTGAAATTTGTGGTTTGTCGCCTGCTCTGCGGGCCGGGAGCGCTCGCAGTGGATTTTGAGAAGTTGATGGTTTGGCAGAGAAGCAAGGATCTTGCGGTTGGGATGTATCAGGCTTTTGCCGATTGCCGAGACTTTGCGTTCAAGTCTCAAATCACGCGTTCTGCAGTCTCGGTACCTTCCAACATTGCGGAGGGCATGGAGCGGCAGTCATGTCGAGAAAAGGTCTGGTTCCTAAACGTAGCAAAAGCATCCTGTGCGGAATTGCGTACGCAATTGATCATCGCTGGTGAAATTGGATACGTGACTGCTGAATCGGCTAACGACTGGATTAATGAAACCCGTGAGCTCTCCAGGATGCTTGCAGGGTTGATCAACAAAATTTCTAACTAGCTGTACGCCGACAAGCTTGCTGCTTGAAGCTTACAGCTTGGAGCTTGAATGCAATGAGTCACCAATCTGATCTGATCAGCGAGGACATCCTCGCCTACCTGGCCCAGCATGAGCGTAAAGAGCTGCTGCGCTTCCTCACCTGCGGCAACGTAGACGACGGCAAGAGCACCCTGATCGGGCGCCTGCTGCACGACTCCAAGATGATCTACGAGGACCACCTCGAGGCCATCACCCGCGACTCGAAGAAGTCCGGCACCACCGGCGAGGAAGTCGACCTGGCGCTGCTGGTGGACGGCCTGCAGGCCGAGCGCGAGCAGGGCATCACCATCGATGTCGCCTACCGCTACTTCTCTACCGCCAAGCGCAAGTTCATCATCGCCGACACCCCGGGCCACGAGCAGTACACCCGCAACATGGCCACCGGCGCCTCGACCTGCGACCTGGCGATCATCCTGGTCGATGCCCGCTACGGCGTGCAGACCCAGACCCGCCGGCACAGCTACATCGCCTCGTTGCTGGGCATCAAGCACATCGTCGTCGCGGTCAACAAGATGGACCTCAAGGGCTTCGACGAGCAGGTCTTCGAGTCGATCAAGGCCGACTACCTGAAGTTCGCCGAGAGCATCAACCTCAAGCCATCGAGCCTGCACTTCGTGCCGATGTCGGCGCTCAAGGGCGACAACGTGGTCAACCGCAGCGAGCAATCGCCGTGGTACACCGGCCCGGTGCTGATGGAAATCCTCGAGTCCGTCGAGATCGCCGCCGACCGCAATGTCACCGACCTGCGCTTCCCGGTGCAGTACGTCAACCGCCCGAACCTGAACTTCCGCGGCTTTGCCGGCACCATCGCCGGTGGCGTGGTGCACAAGGGCGACGAGATCGTCGTGCTGCCGTCGGGCAAGAGCAGCCGGGTCAAGTCCATCGTCACCTTCGAAGGTGAGCTGGAGAACGCCGGCCCTGGCCAGGCAGTGACCTTGACCATGGAAGACGAGATCGACATCTCCCGTGGCGACCTGCTGGTGCATGCCGACAACGTGCCGCAGGTGACCGACCAGTTCGACGCCATGCTGGTGTGGATGGCCGAGGAGCCGATGCTCCCAGGCAAGAAATACGACATCAAGCGCGCCACCAGCTACGTGCCGGGCTCGATTGCCAGCATCACCCACAAGGTCGATGTGAACACCCTCGAGCAGTGCGCCGCCAGCGCGCTGCAGCTGAACGAGATCGGTCGCGTCAGGGTCGCCCTGGACAGCGCCATCGCCCTGGATGGTTACGACAGCAACCGCACCACTGGTGCGTTCATCGTCATCGACCGCCTGACCAACGGCACCGTCGGCGCCGGCATGATCATCGCGCCGCCGGTACTGCCCCACGGCAGCGCCGGCCAGCATGGCAAGCTGGCCCACGTGGCCACCGAAGAGCGCGCCCTGCGCTTTGGCCAGCAGCCGGCCACCGTGCTGTTCAGCGGCCTCTCCGGCGCCGGCAAGAGCACCCTGGCCTATGCGGTGGAGCGCAAGCTGTTCGACATGGGCCGCGCGGTGTACGTGCTCGATGGCCAGAACCTGCGTCACGACCTGAACAAGGGCCTGCCGCAGGACCGCGCGGGCCGCACCGAGAACTGGCGCCGCGCCGCCCATGTGGCGCGCCAGTTCAACGAAGCCGGCCTGCTGACCCTGGCCGCCTTCGTTGCCCCGGACGCCGAAGGCCGCGAGCAGGCCAAGGCGCTGATCGGCAAAGAGCGCCTGGTGACCGTCTATGTCCAGGCCTCGCCGCTGGCCTGCCGCGAGCGAGACCCGCAGGGCCTGTATGCCGCCGGTGGCGACAACATCCCGGGCGAAAGCTTCCCGTACGACGTGCCGCTGGATGCGGACCTGGTGATCGACACCCAGTCGGTCAGCGTCGATGAAGGCGTGAAGCTGGTGCTGGATGTGCTGCGTCAGCGTGGGGCGATCTGATCCGTCGTCGTGCATGAAAAACCCGCTTCGGCGGGTTTTTTCTTTTGTGGACGGTGTGCCTGTGGGAGCGGGTTTTGAGTTCGGCGCGGTCCTGTGGGAGCGGGCTTGCCCCGCGATCATGGACGAAGTCCATGCCATGCAAGCGGTTGCCTGGGCTGGCTTTATCGCGGGGCAAGCCCGCTCCCACGCTCTAGATATGCTTTTCCGTAACGGGGATGACTCTGCGCTCCTTCACCGCCTTGTACGAAAAACTCGAGTAGATCTCCTTCACCCCCGGCAACCGCTGCAGCACCTCGCGGGTGAATTCGCCAAACGACTCCAGATCGCGCGCCAGGATCTCCAGCAAGAAGTCATAGCGCCCGGAAATGTTGTGGCAGGCGACGATCTCGGGGATTTCCATCAGCCGCCTCTCGAACGCCAGGGCGATCTCCTTGGTGTGCGAGTCCATCATGATGCTGACGAAGGCGGTGACCCCAAAACCCAGCGATTTGGGCGACAGAATGGCCTGGTAGCCGGTGATGTAGCCGTTGTCCTCCAGCAACTTGACCCGCCGCCAGCACGGCGAAGTGGTCAGGGCGACCTGGTCGGCAAGTTCGGAGACGGTCAGGCGCGCGTTATCCTGCAGGGCGGCGAGCAGGGCGCGGTCGGTGCGGTCGAGGGTCGAAGGCATGATTTGCCCTCCTGGTTAACCATTTATTGTTTTTATTCCAATACTGGCCCGATTGCGTGGGCAACTTTGGAAAAATTGCAGCAGCTCGGTGGCATAAGCTTATAACAAACCACACGAGGCTGTTGCCATGCGCGACTCCAATAACAACACCGGTTTTTCCACCCGAGCGATCCACTACGGCTACGACCCGCTGTCCCATGGCGGTGCCCTGGTGCCGCCGGTCTACCAGACCGCCACCTTCGCTTTTCCGACCGTCGAATACGGTGCTGCCTGCTTTGCCGGCGAGGAGGGTGGGCACTTCTACAGCCGAATCTCCAACCCGACCCTGGCCTTGCTGGAGCAGCGCATGGCGTCGCTCGAAGGCGGCGAGGCCGGGCTGGCGCTGGCTTCGGGCATGGGCGCCATCACCTCCACCTTGTGGACCTTGCTACGCCCGGGGGATGAGCTGATCGTCGGCCGCACCCTGTATGGCTGCACCTTTGCCTACTTGCACCACGGCATCGGTGAGTTCGGTGTGAAGATCCAGCATGTCGACCTCAACGACCCGCAGGCGCTAAAAGCCGCGATCACCGCGAAAACCCGGATGATCTACTTCGAGACCCCGGCCAACCCCAACATGCAGTTGGTGGATATCGCCGCCGTGGCCGAGGCGGTGCGTGGCCACGACATCAGCATCGTGGTCGACAATACTTACTGCACCCCTTATCTGCAGCGCCCTCTGGAACTGGGCGCCGACCTGGTGGTGCACTCGGCGACCAAATACCTGTCCGGCCACGGCGACATCACTGCCGGCCTGGTGGTCGGGCGCAAGGCGTTGGTCGACCGCATCCGCCTGCAAGGCCTCAAGGACATGACCGGCGCGGTGCTGTCGCCCCACGACGCCTCGCTGCTGATGCGTGGCATGAAGACCCTGGCCCTGCGCCTGGACCGCCATTGCGCCAATGCCCAGCGCTTGGCCGAGCACCTTGCCCGCCAGCCACAGGTCGAGCTGATCCATTACCCAGGCCTGCCGTCGTTCCCTCAGTACGCATTGGCGCAACGGCAGATGCGCTTGCCGGGCGGGATGATCGCCTTCGAGCTTAAGGGTGGCATCGAGGCCGGGCGCCGATTCATGAATGCATTGCAGCTGTTCAGCCGGGCGGTGAGCCTGGGGGACGCCGAGTCGCTGGCCCAGCACCCGGCGAGCATGACCCACTCCAGCTACACCCCCGAGGAGCGGGCGCACCATGGTATTTCCGAGGGGCTGGTGCGGTTGTCGGTGGGGCTCGAAGACATCGACGACTTGCTGGCCGATATCGACCAGGCCCTGAAGGCCTGTGCCTGAACTGCCACGGAAGAGGCTTGCGCGATGGTAGCGATGATGAACCCAAACGCGCCGTTTACGGCCCACGATGCTGCGTTGGACAGCGACCCGGCGGAAACCGCCGAATGGTGCCAGGCCCTGGAATCCAGCCTGGCCCATTGCGGCCCGGCGCGGGCGCGCTACCTGCTGCAGCGCCTGCAGGCCCATGCCCTGGAGCTGGGCCTTGAGCGCGAGGCCCAGGCGTTTTCCGCCTACCGCAATACCTTGCCGGTGGAGCAGCAGGGGGCCTACCCCGGCGACCTGGAGCTGGACGAGCGGATCACCGCTATCCTGCGCTGGAACGCCCTGGCCATGGTGGTGCGGGCCAACCATGCCTATGGCGAACTGGGCGGGCATATCGCCAGCTACGCCTCGGCGGCGGAGATCTTCGAGGTCGGTTTCCAGCACTTCTTCCGCGGCGAAAGCGGCGGCGAGGGGCGCACGGGCGACCTGGTGTTCTTCCAGCCGCACTCGGCGCCGGGTATTTATGCCCGGGCGTTTCTCGAGGGACGTTTGAGCGAACAGCAACTGGCCAACTACCGCCAGGAGGTCGCGGGCAATGGCCTGTGCTCTTATCCACACCCCTGGCTGATGCCCGATTTCTGGCAATTCCCCACCGGCTCCATGGGCATCGGCCCGCTCAGTGCGATCTACCAGGCGCGCTTCATGCGCTACCTGCAGCATCGTGGCCTGCTGGACACCTCGGCGCGGCATGTGTGGGGCGTGTTCGGTGACGGCGAGATGGACGAGCCGGAGTCCATCGCCGGCCTGACCTTGGCCGCCCGTGAAGGGCTGGACAACCTGACCTTCATCGTCAACTGCAACCTGCAACGCCTGGATGGCCCGGTGCGAGGCAACGGCCAGATCGTCCAGGAGCTGGA
Source organism: Pseudomonas sp. TWI923 (assembly GCF_039673365.1). Classification (NCBI taxonomy): domain Bacteria; kingdom Pseudomonadati; phylum Pseudomonadota; class Gammaproteobacteria; order Pseudomonadales; family Pseudomonadaceae; genus Pseudomonas; species Pseudomonas sp. TWI923. The sequence goes on from NZ_JBDJLM010000043.1 coordinate 6,437, forward strand.
AGCGCTGTTCAGCGGTGCCGGCTGGAATGTGATCAAGGTGCTGTGGGGCTCGGAGTGGGACGCGCTGTTCGCCCGCGACCACGAGCACGCGTTGCTGCGCCAGCTGGCGGCAACACCCGATGGCCAGTTCCAGAACCTGGGCGCCAAGGATGGCAGCTACAACCTCGAGCATTTCTTCAACCAGGACCCGGCCTTGCAGCGCCTGGTGGCGCATATGAGCAGCGAGCAGATCAACGCCCTCAAGCGCGGCGGCCATGACTTTCGCAAGCTGCACGCGGCCTATGCCGCCGCCAAGGCGTGCAAGGGCCGGCCGACGGTGATCCTGGCCAAGACCAAGAAGGGCTACGGCATGAGCAGCGCCGGTGAGTCACGGATGACTGCGCACCAGGCCAAGAAGCTGGATGTGCAGGCGCTGTTGGCATTCCGCGATCGTTTCCACCTGCCGCTGTCGGACGATGCGGTGGAGCAACTGCGCTTCTATCGCCCCGCCGAGGACAGCCCGGAGATGGTCTACCTGCGCCAGCGCCGGGCAGCTCTTGGCGGCCCTCTGCCGATGCGCCGCAGCGACTGTGCCACGCTGCCACTGCCGGCGCTCGATGCCTTCGCAGGTTTCGCCCTGCAGGCCGACGGCAAGGAAATGTCCACCACCATGGCCGCCGTGCGCCTGCTCGGTCACTGGCTCAAGGCCCCGGGGCTGGGGCCGCGTGTGGTGCCGATCGTCGCCGATGAGGCGCGAACCTTCGGCATGGCCAGCCTGTTCCGCCAGATTGGTATCTACTCACCGGCGGGGCAGCGCTACGAGCCTGAGGATGCGGGCTCGCTGCTGACGTACAAGGAGGCGCGCGACGGCCAGTTGCTGGAAGAGGGCATCACCGAGGCCGGGGCGATCTCGTCCTGGGTCGCGGCCGCCACTTCCTATGCGGTTCACGGCGAGCCGATGTTGCCGGTGTACATCTATTACTCGATGTTCGGTTTCCAGCGTGTCGGCGACCTGATCTGGGCCGCTGCCGACCAGCGTGCCCGTGGCCTGTTGCTGGGCGCCACTGCCGGGCGCACCACGCTCGGCGGTGAGGGGTTGCAACACCAGGATGGCTCGAGCCTGGTCATGGCTTCGATGGTGCCCAACTGCCGGGCCTGGGATCCGTGCTTCGCCGGGGAGCTGGCGGTGATCCTCGACCATGCCGCACGGCGCATGCTGGTGGAACAATGCGACGAGTTCCATTACGTGGCGGTCATGAACGAAAACTATCCACAGCCATCGCTACCGCCTGGCGTGCACGGCGATGTGTTGCGCGGCATGTACCTGCACGCACGGCAGCAATCAGTGAAGCCGCGTGCTCAGGTGCGGCTGCTGGGGTCGGGGGCGATCCTGTGCGAAGTGATCAAAGCCAGTGAACTGCTGGCGACCGAATGGCAGGTCGACAGCGAGGTGTTCAGTGTCACCAGCTTCAGTGAGCTGGCCCGCGAGGCCAGGGATCATCGTCGGGCTGCGATAGCCGGAGATGTGGAAGACAGCCATGTGCGGCGCTGCCTCGAAGGCGATGCGCCTGTCATCGCCGCCAGTGACTATGTGCGCGCCTGGCCGCAGTTGATTGCCGAATATGTGGATGCGCCATACATCACCCTGGGCACCGATGGCTTCGGCCGCAGCGATTCCCGTCGGCATCTGCGGCGGTTCTTCGAGGTGGATCGGTTTGCGGTGGTGATGGCGGCGCTCTACAGCCTGGTACGGCAGGGTACCTTGCCGCAAGCCGTGCTTGAGCAGGCGAGCCAGCGGTATGGGTTACACCGCGAGGACGCCTCCTGGTATCGCTGATTCCCGCGGGATTTGCAGTTGAGCCCGCTGCGACAGTGGTGCCCTTTGAGTCGGGGGTTTTCCCTCTGCTGCGGTTCGGCAGGTCAAGGCATCCTGATCGAACTGGCCATGTGGCCAGCTTATTGAAAAGGAATATTGACCATGAATGCCGCGATCAAAGTTGTAGCGCTGACCCCGTGCCTTGCCAACTATGGTGACGATGAAAATGTGCTGCCATGGCGCAAGCCATGACCTGATTGCTGTGCTTCGCACAGTTTTTCAGGCATATGAAAAAGGCCTCTGACGAGGCCTTTTTCATATCATGCGGATCAACGCTTGAGGCCGTAGCTCTCATCCAGCATACCCGGCGAGTTTGGTGCTTTCGGCGCGTAGTCACGCGGCACTTCGGCGGTGTCTTTCGGTGGCGTGAGGCGGTCACGTGGTGCTTGCGCCGCTTCCGAATGCAGGGCGGCCAGCAGGCGCTGGCGGGTCAGCTCGTCGAGTGCCAGGCGATTGGCGCCGTCGGCCAGGTGGTCCTGCACGTCCTGGTAGCTTTGCGTGAGCTTCTGCACCAGCGAGGCGGTGCTGTTGAAGTGGGTGACCACTTCGTTCTGATAGGTGTCGAAACGCTGCTGGATGTCATCCAGTTGGCGTTGAGTATTGCTGGGCGCCGCATTGGGCAGCAGGCGGGCCAGCGCGAAACCTGCAACGACACCGATGACCAGGGCCAGGGTCGGCAGCAACCAAACAAGGAGCGAGTGTTCCACGAGTCCTTCCTCTATAAACGGCTTTGCTTTACGTTAACGGCTCAGACCTGCGCTGTATACCGCGAGCAATCGCAAATCAGAACAGAATTCCTTTGCTAGACGAGTCGACCCTCCCCGAGGTCACGGAGTAGTGCCTTGCTTATCCGCGAAACACCCTTGTTCATCGATGGCCCGTGCGGCCAGTTGGAAGCCTTGTACCTGGACGTGGCCGAGGCCCGTGGCGCGGTGCTGATCTGCCATCCCAACCCGGTCCAGGGCGGCACCATGCTCAACAAGGTGGTTTCGACCCTGCAACGTACCGCCCGGGACGCCGGCTACGTCACCCTGCGCTTCAACTACCGCGGCGTCGGCCAGAGCGCCGGCAGCCATGACATGGGGGCCGGTGAAGTGGCCGACGCCCAGGCTGCCGCGGCCTGGCTGCGCGAGCAGCACCCGCAACTGCCGTTGGTGCTGATGGGCTTCTCCTTCGGTGGCTTCGTCGCCGCCAGCCTGGCCGGGCGCCTGGAAGCCGACGGCATCGCGTTGCAGCAGCTGTTCATGATCGCCCCGGCGGTGATGCGCCTGAGCGAGCAGTTCCCGATGCCTGAGCGGGTCACACTGACGGTCGTGCAGCCGGACACCGACGAAGTGGTCGAGCCGCAGCTGGTCTACGATTGGTCCGCCGCCCTGTCGCGCCCCCATGAGCTGCTGAAAGTGGCAGAATGCGGACACTTCTTCCATGGCAAGCTGACCGATCTGAAGGATCTGCTGCTGCCGCGCCTTTCGAACTGAGCAAGCCTGAACAAGCGAACACCCATGACTACGCGCATCCTCACCGGTATCACCACCACCGGCACCCCGCACCTGGGCAACTACGCCGGCGCCATCCGCCCGGCTATCCTCGCCAGCCAGCAGCCCGGTGCCGACTCGTTCTATTTCCTGGCCGACTACCACGCCCTGATCAAGTGCGACGACCCGCTGCGCATCCAGCGTTCGCGCCTGGAGATCGCCGCCACCTGGCTGGCCGGCGGCCTGGACCCGGACAAGGTGACTTTCTACCGTCAGTCCGACATCCCCGAGATCCCCGAACTGACCTGGCTGCTCACCTGCGTTGCCGCCAAGGGCCTGCTCAACCGCGCCCACGCCTACAAGGCGTCGGTGGACAAGAACGTCGAAAACGGTGAAGACCCGGACGCCGGCGTGACCATGGGGCTGTTCAGCTATCCGGTGCTGATGGCTGCCGACATCCTGATGTTCAACGCGCACAAGGTGCCGGTCGGCCGCGACCAGATCCAGCACGTGGAGATGGCCCGCGACATCGGCCAGCGCTTCAACCACCTGTTCGGCCAGGGCAAGGACTTCTTCGCCTTGCCGGAGGCGGTGATCGAGGAAAGCGTGGCCACCTTGCCGGGCCTGGACGGGCGCAAGATGTCCAAGAGCTACGACAACACCATCCCGCTGTTCACCAGCGCCAAGGACATGAAGGACGCGATCTCGCGCATCGTCACCGACTCGCGCGCCCCGGGCGAAGCCAAAGACCCGGACAATTCGCACCTGTTCACCCTGTTCCAGGCCTTCTCGACGCCGGCGCAATGCGCCGAGTTCCGCGAAGAGCTGCTCCAGGGCCTGGGCTGGGGCGAGGCCAAGCAGCGCCTGTTCCAGCTGCTTGACGGCCAGCTGGCCGAGAAGCGCGATCACTATCACCAGTTGATCTCGCGCCCGTCGGACCTGGAAGACATCCTGCTGGCCGGTGCCGCCAAGGCGCGCAAGAGCGCCACGCCGTTCCTCGAGCAGCTGCGCGAGGCGGTGGGCTTGCGTTCGTTCCGTACCAGCGTGCAGACCAACACCGAAGTGAAGAAAAAGGCCGCCAAGAGCGCGCGTTTCGTCAGCTTCCGTGACGAAGACGGCAGCTTCCGCTTCCGCTTGCTGGCCGCCGATGGCGAGCAACTGCTGCTGTCGCGTCGCTTTGCCGATGGCAAGAGCGCAGGTGCGGTAAGCAAACAGCTGCAGCAAGGTGGCGAGGCCGATGTGCGGGTCGAGGGCTTGAGCTTCAGCCTGTGGCTGGAAGGCGAGCAGGTGGCCGAGGGGCCGCAGTTCGACAGCGCCGAGGCCCGTGACGCGGCGGTCCAGAGCTTGCACGAAGCGTTGCAACCCGCCCAGGAGTAAGGGCTTTCGTGGGAGCGGGCTTGCCCCGCGATTTGCGTTGGAGCATGCAACGATGCTTAGTTTTCCGACGCTATCGCGGGGCAAGCCCGCTCCCACGAGGTTGATTCCTGCGCGCATTGGTCGCATGTATCATTGCCATTAAGCGGGCCGGTCGCTACAGTGACGGCCCGTTTTTTGTTGCCTCGCTAACGAATTATGACTCCCTTAGAACGCTATCAAGCCGATCTGAAACGCCCCGACTTCTTCCATGACGCGGCGCAGGAAACTGCGGTGCGTCACCTGCAGCGTCTGTACGACGATCTGGTACACGCGCAGAACAACAAGCCGGGCGTGTTCGGCAAGCTGTTCGGCAAGAAGGAGCAGACTCCGGTAAAGGGCCTGTACTTCTGGGGTGGGGTAGGGCGAGGCAAGACTTACCTGGTCGACACCTTCTACGAGGCGCTGCCGTTCAAGCAGAAGATGCGCACGCACTTCCACCGCTTCATGAAGCGTGTGCACGAGGAGATGAAAACCCTCAAGGGCGAGAAGAACCCGCTGACCATCATCGCCAAGCGTTTCAGCGATGAAGCCCGGGTCATCTGCTTCGACGAATTCTTCGTCTCCGACATCACCGATGCGATGATCCTCGGCACCCTGATGGAAGAGCTGTTCAAGAACGGCGTGTCGCTGGTGGCCACCTCCAACATCGTCCCGGACGGCCTGTACAAGGACGGCTTGCAGCGTGCGCGCTTCCTGCCGGCCATCGCCATGATCAAGCAGTACACCGATGTGGTGAACGTCGACAGTGGCGTGGATTATCGTCTGCGTCATCTGGAGCAAGCTGAGCTGTTCCACTTCCCGCTCAACGATGCCGCCCACCAGAGCCTGCGCGCAAGCTTCAAGGCGTTGACGCCGGAGTGCACCCAGGCGGTCGAGAACGACGTGCTGATGATCGAGAACCGCCCGATCACCGCCCTGCGTACCTGCGACGACGTGGCCTGGTTCGACTTCCGCGCCCTGTGCGACGGCCCGCGCAGCCAGAACGACTACATCGAACTGGGCAAGATCTTCCATGCCGTGCTGCTGAGCAACGTCGAGCAGATGGGGGTGGCGACCGATGACATCGCCCGGCGCTTCATCAACATGGTCGACGAGTTCTACGACCGGAACGTGAAGCTGATCATCTCGGCTGAGGTGGAGCTCAAGGACCTGTATACCGGCGGGCGCCTGAGCTTCGAGTTCCAGCGCACCCTGAGCCGCTTGCTGGAGATGCAGTCCCACGAGTTCCTGGCGCGGGCGCACAAGCCCTGAAGGCAGCGGCAAGCTTCAAGCTGCAAGCCACAAGAAAAAGCCAGAGCAGATCGCGTACTGCTCTGGCTTTTTTGCTTTTTCTTGCAGCTTGCAGCTTGAAACTTGCCGCTGCAGGAGGCCTTCAGGCCTCCTGCATGAACTGCTGGCGATACTGGTTCGGCGACAGTTCGGTGTGCTGGCGGAACAACCGCGCAAAGAAGCTCGCGTCGTCGTACCCCACCTCATAGCTGATGGTCTTGATGCTCTTGCGCGAGCTCGACAGCAAGCCCTTGGCCGTCTCGATGCGCAGGCGCTGCAGGTAGTGCAGCGGCTTGTCACCGGTGGCGCTCTGGAAGCGGCGCATGAAGTTGCGGATGCTCATGCCGTGGTTGCGGGCCACGTCCTCGAAGCGGAACTTGTCGGCGAAGTGCTCTTCGAGCCAGTGCTGGATCTGCAGGATGATCAGGTCCTGGTGCAGTTTCTGCCCACCGAAGCCCATGCGCCCGGGCGTGTAGCTGCGCTGCACTTCGTAGAGGATGTCGCGGGCCACTGCACGGGCCACGTTGGCGCCGCAGAAACGCTCGATCAGGTAGATATACAGGTCGCAGGCCGAGGTGGTGCCACCGGCGCAGTACAGGTTGTCGGCGTCGGTCAGGTGCTTGTCCTGATTCAGCCGCACCTTGGGGAAGCGCTCCTCGAAGCTGCCGAAGAAGCGCCAGTAGGTGGTCGCCTCCTTGCCGTCCAGCAGCCCGGACTCGGCCAGCCAGAACACGCCGCTGGCCTCGGCACACAGCACTGCGCCGCGTGCGTGCTGCGCGCGCAGCCAGGGCAAGACCTGAGGGTAGCGTTGCAGCAGGTTGTCGAAATCGTCCCAGAAGGCCGGGAGGATGATCACATCGGCATCGTTCAGGCCGCTGTCGACCGGCAGCTGCACATTGCTGAAACTGTCCACGGGCAGGCCGTCCGGGCTCACCAGGGCGATCTCGAACATCGGCTGCAGGCCGAGGCCCAGTTGCTTGCTGTAGCGCAGGCTGGCCAGGTGGAAGAAGTCCTTGGCCTGCATCAGTGTCGAAGCGAACACTTTATCAATGGCCAGGATGCTGACGCGCCGCAGCGACGCGGGGGGTTGGGTAAACATCATTGTCATTGTTCTTATAGGGTAGAGTGGTCAATCACCGGCTGGATCGTCTTATGTTTTGGGGCGAGCTGCAAGCTTCAAGCTGCAAGCCACAAGAAAAAGCCAATCAATACGCGATCTGCGCTTTTTCTTGTGGCTTGCAGCTTGAAGCTTGCAGCTGCTTTCACGGCGCTGGATTCGGCTGCTCCTGATGGATTGCCTCGATTGCCGCCAGCAGTTCATCACTCAGGTTCAGGCCCTGGCTATCGATGTTGCTCTGCAACTGCTCGAGGGTGGTCGCACCGATGATATTGCTGGTCACGAAGGGTTGCCGGGTGACGAACGCCAGGGCCATCTGCGCCGGGTCCAGGCCGTGGTCGCGGGCCAGTTGCACATAGCGGCTGCAGGCCGCCACGGTCTGCGGATTGGAGTAACGGGCGAAGCGGCTGAACAGGGTCAGGCGGGCGTTTTCCGGACGGGCGCCGTTTTCGTACTTGCCCGAGAGCATGCCGAAGGCCAACGGCGAGTAGGCCAGCAGGCCGCACTGTTCGCGAATCGCCACTTCCGCCAGGCCCACTTCGAAGCTGCGGTTGAGCAGGTTGTAGGGGTTCTGGATCGACACCGCCCGCGGCCAGCCACGGGCCTCGGCCAGTTGCAGGAACTTCATGGTGCCCCATGGGGTTTCGTTGGACAGGCCAATATGGCGGATCTTGCCGGCGCTCACCTGCTCGTCGAGCACTTCGAGGGTTTCTTCAAGCGGCGTGAACATGTCGTTGGGCAGGTGCTGGTAGCCCAGCTTGCCAAAGAAGTTGGTGCTGCGTTCGGGCCAGTGAAGTTGGTACAGGTCGATGCGGTCGGTTTGCAGGCGCGCAAGGCTTGCATCGAGTGCGGCAGCGATGTGCTGGCGGTTGTGCTTGAGCTGGCCATCGCGGATGTGGCTGATGCCGTTGCCGGGGCCGGCCACCTTGCTGGCTAGCAACCAGTCGTCGCGATCGCCGTTGGCCCGGAACCAGTTACCGATGATGCGTTCGGTGGCGGCATAGGTTTCCGGGCGCGGCGGCACCGGGTACATCTCGGCGGTGTCGATGAAGTTGATGCCGGCGGCCTTGGCCAGCTTGATCTGGGCGAAGGCGTCATCCTGGGTGTTCTGCTCGCCCCAGGTCATGGTGCCCAGGCAAAGGGCGCTGACGTTGAGGTCGGTACGACCGAGCTTGCGGTATTCCATCGAAAGGACGCTCCAGGCAAAGAAGCCCATAAAAGCAGGTTGAAATTTTTCGCGCAATCTGGATAATTCTGCAGCTCTTCGCGTGGCGGAAGTGATGCACCACCACGAATGAAGAACCTTTGTCGAACATTGGCGTGCCCGACCCGAGCCCCCAAAAGCGTCAGCGTTCGGCTGCGCGTTTGCCCTTGGCAAGCCGTGCACTATCCAGTAAGATTCGCCGTCTATTTTTCGCTGGGCGGCCTCTGAGGCTTTAGAGAATGAAAACTTTTACTGCTAAACCGGAAACAGTAAAGCGCGAGTGGTTCGTAGTCGACGCCGCTGGTCAGACCCTGGGTCGTCTGGCTACCGAAATCGCTAGCCGCCTGCGTGGCAAGCACAAGCCAGAATACACCCCTCACGTTGACACCGGCGACTACATCGTCGTCATCAACGCCGAGCAGGTTCGTGTGACTGGTGCCAAGTCTTCCGACAAGATGTACTACTCCCACTCCGGCTTCCCGGGCGGTATCAAGGAAATCAACTTCGAGAAGTTGATCGCCAAGGCCCCTGAGCGTGTCATCGAAACCGCGGTCAAAGGCATGCTGCCGAAGAACCCGCTGGGTCGCGACATGTACCGCAAGCTGAAAGTGTACGCGGGTGCTGCTCACCCTCACACTGCTCAGCAGCCTCAAGAACTGAAGATCTAACGGGATAGTTCATTATGTCGGCGACTCAAAACTACGGCACTGGCCGTCGCAAGACCGCAACCGCTCGCGTTTTCCTGCGTCCTGGTACCGGTAACATCTCCATCAACAACCGTTCCCTGGACGTGTTCTTCGGCCGCGAAACCGCTCGCATGGTTGTTCGCCAGCCGCTGGAACTGACCGAGACCGTTGAGAAGTTCGACATCTACGTCACCGTTTCCGGTGGTGGTGTCAGCGGTCAGGCCGGTGCGATCCGCCACGGTATCACCCGCGCCCTGATGGAATACGACGAAACCCTGCGTGGCGCTCTGCGTCGTGCTGGCTACGTCACCCGCGACGCTCGTGAAGTCGAGCGTAAGAAAGTGGGTCTGCGTAAAGCGCGTAAGCGTCCTCAGTACTCCAAGCGTTAATTTCGCTTCGGCAGTCGAAGAAGCCCGGTTCCTTTGGAACCGGGCTTTTTTTATGGCTTGAACTAACCTGTCAGCAGTCGGTGGGCACTTGTCGTATAGACGCAGATCAAGCAAAGCGAGGGTTGTAGCCCGACGAGCGGGTAATCACCTTGTCAGTGTGTGGATTTGTTTCTTACCATGGCGGCCAATTTTTAGTGCCACAGACGTACCTAAGTAGATGCCTGTTCAAACAGGCCAAGCAAGCTGATGGGAGAGGACTGAATGAGCAATGACGGCGTCAACGCAGGCCGGCGCCGCTTCCTCGTAGCCGCGACATCCGTGGTCGGGGCAGCGGGGGCAGTGGGGGCTGCGGTACCGTTCGTGGGGTCATGGTTTCCCAGTGCCAAGGCGAAAGCCGCAGGGGCACCGGTGAAGGTCAATATCGCCAAGGTCGAGCCAGGCCAGCAAATGGTGGCTGAATGGCGTGGTCAGCCGGTCTTCATCGTGCGCCGAACGGATGAAATCCTCGGCAACCTGAAAAAGCTCACCGCCGAGCTCTCCGATCCTGAATCCAAGGCGTCGGTGCAGCCCACCTACGTTGATCCGCAGAATCGCTCGATCAAGCCCGAAATCCTCATTCTGGTTGGCTTGTGCACCCATCTGGGGTGCTCGCCGACGTTCCGCCCCGAAGTCGCTCCGGCCGACCTTGGGCCGAAGTGGGTCGGTGGCTATTTCTGCCCTTGTCACGGTTCGCACTACGACCTGGCCGGTCGTGTCTACAAAGCCCAGCCGGCGCCTCTGAACCTGCCAGTGCCACCGCACTCGTACGAGTCTGACGACCTTGTCGTCATCGGCATCGATCAGGAGAAAGCATGATGAGCAAGTTCATGGAGTGGATCGATGCGCGCTTCCCCGCCACGAAGATGTGGGAAGACCATCTGAGCAAGTATTACGCGCCCAAGAACTTCAACTTCCTGTACTTCTTCGGCTCGCTGGCGCTGCTGGTGCTGGTCAACCAGATCGTTACCGGCGTATGGCTGACCATGAGTTTCACCCCCTCGGCGGAAGAGGCCTTCGCCTCGGTCGAGTACATCATGCGTGACGTCGAGTACGGCTGGATCCTGCGCTACCTGCACTCCACCGGCGCCTCGGCGTTCTTCATCGTGGTCTACCTGCACATGTTCCGCGGCCTGCTCTACGGCTCCTACCAGAAGCCGCGCGAGCTGGTCTGGCTGTTCGGCATGCTGATCTACCTGGCGCTGATGGCCGAGGCCTTCATGGGCTACCTGCTGCCATGGGGCCAGATGTCGTACTGGGGCGCCCAGGTGATCATTTCGCTGTTCGGCGCGATTCCGGTGATCGGTGGTGACCTCACCCAGTGGATCCGCGGCGACTACCTGATCTCGGGTATCACCCTGAACCGCTTCTTCGCCCTGCACGTTGTGGCCTTGCCGATCGTGATTCTCGGCCTGGTCGTGCTGCACATCCTGGCGCTGCACGAAGTGGGTTCGAACAACCCCGATGGTGTGGACATCAAGAAGAAAAAGGACGAGAACGGTATCCCGCTGGACGGCATTCCATTCCACCCGTACTACACCGTCAAGGATATCGTCGGCGTGGTGGTGTTCCTCTTCGTGTTCTGCGCTGTGGTGTTCTTCTTCCCGGAAATGGGCGGGTACTTCCTAGAAAAACCGAACTTCGAGCAAGCAAACGCCTTCAAGACCCCTGAACATATCGCCCCGGTGTGGTACTTCACGCCGTTCTACGCGATCTTGCGTGCGGTACCCGACAAGCTGTTCGGGGTGATCGCCATGGGCGCCGCGATCGCTGTGCTGTTCGTGTTGCCCTGGCTTGACCGCAGCCCGGTGCGCTCCATGCGCTACAAGGGTTGGCTGAGCAAGGTCTGGCTGCTGGTGTTCTGCGTGGCCTTCGTCATCCTCGGTGTGCTGGGCGTGCTGGCACCGACCCCGGGGCGTACCTTGCTGTCGCAGGTGTGTACGGTGCTGTACTTCGCCTACTTCCTGCTGATGCCGTTCTACACAAGGCTCGAGAAGACCAAACCGGTTCCGGAAAGGGTGACTGGCTGATGAAAAAGTTGATTGCAGTATGCTTGCTGGCACTGATGCCTGGCCTTTCGTTTGCCGCCGAGCACAGCCTGGAGCTGGACAAGGTCGATGTCGACCTCACTGACAAAGCTGCACTGCAGGACGGTGCGCGGACCTTCGCCAACTATTGCATGGGCTGCCACAGCGCCAAGTTCCAGCGTTATGAGCGGGTGGCCGACGACCTGGGGATTCCGCACGAGCTGATGCTCGAGAACCTGGTGTTCACCGGCGCCAAGATCGGTGATCACATGAAGATCGGCATGCAGCCAAACGATGCCAAGACCTGGTTCGGCGCGGCGCCTCCCGACCTAACCCTGGTTGCTCGGGTACGTGGCAATGACTGGCTGTACACCTACCTGCGCAGCTTCTACGAGGACCCAGCGCGGCCTTATCGGGTGAACAACAAGGTCTTCCCCAATGTGGGCATGCCCAACGTACTGGTCGGCCTGCAGGGTAATCAGGTGATCGGTTGCAAGCAGGTGCAGACCGTGGTCGACGGCAAGAAACAGTTCGACCCGCTGACCGGCAGCCCGCTGACCCATGAAGCGTGCGACCAGCTGACCGTCGAGGAGAAATCCGGTACCCTGACGCCCGAGCAGTTCGACGAGAAGGTCAAGAACCTGGTGACCTTCCTGGCCTATTCGGCCAACCCGGTCAAACTGGAAAGCCAGCGCATCGGTACCTACGTGTTGCTGTACCTGGCTTTCTTCTTCGTGTTCGCCTACTTGCTCAAGCGCGAATACTGGAAGGACGTGCACTGATCACGCAGTAGTTTCTGGTTGTTGAACGCGCCCGGGGCGCCCTGGCAGAAATGCCAGGGCGCCCCGGGCGCGTTTTCATTTACAGTTTTACAAGCATCCCGTGCGAGGAGGCGCTACATGGGCGCAACCAACAGGTTAGCCTGCTATTCCGACCCCGCTGATCATTACTCTCATCGGGTACGCCTGGTGCTCGCCGAGAAAGGCATCGCCGTGCAGATCATCGACGTCGACGCCAAACGCCTGCCGCCCAAGCTGGTCGAAGTGAATCCTTATGGCAGCCTGCCGACACTGGTCGATCGTGACCTGGCGCTGTATGAGTCGACCGTGGTGATGGAGTATCTCGACGAGCGTTATCCTCATCCGCCACTGATGCCGGTTTACCCGGTGGCGCGTGGCAACAGTCGATTGCTGATGCACCGTATCCAGCGCGACTGGTGCGCCTTGGCCGATACCGTGCTCGACCCGCGCAGCAGCGAGGCGGCACGCACCCAGGCGCGCAAGGAGCTACGTGAGAGCCTGACCGGCGTAGCGCCGCTGTTTGGCGAGATGCCCTGTTTCATGAGCGAGGAGCAAAGCCTCGTCGACTGTTGTCTATTGCCCATGCTCTGGCGTCTGCCGGTGATGGGTATTGAATTGCCACGGCAGGCCAAGCCGCTGCTGGATTACATGGAGCGACAGTTCGCCCGCGAGCCTTTCCAGGCGAGCCTGTCTGCTGCCGAACGTGAAATGCGCAAGGTTTAAGAGGAACCGTTGATGAACTCCAGTCGCCCCTATCTGGTTCGTGCGCTGTACGAGTGGATCGTCGACAACGATTGCACGCCCCATATGCTGGTCAATGCCGAGTATCCGGCGGTCCAGGTGCCTCAGGGTTTTGCCAGCGATGGCCAGATCGTCCTGAATATCTCGCCCAGCGCCGTGCGTAACTTGCACATGGACAACGATGCGGTGAGCTTCGAGGGGCGCTTCGGTGGTGTATCCCACTCGCTCTTTGTACCGGCCGGCGCGATCCTGGGTATTTATGCCCGTGAAAACGGTCAAGGCATGGTCTTTGAGCTGGATCCGCCGCTCGATAATGAAGACGACCAGTACGATGACGGTGTCGAGCCGGATGACGATGGCCCGCCGGAAGGGGGCAGCCAGCCTCCACGCCCCAGCGGTCGACCCAGCCTCAAGGTGGTCAAGTAACAAAAAAGGCGATCCTTTGTGGATCGCCTTTTTTTGTGCCTGGAACTCGCGCTTACAGGTCCTTGATGCTCTGCACCTGGTCCTTGTTGACGCGGTTCTGCTTGCCGTCGAGTTGTTTGAACTCATAGAAGCCGGAGTCGCGATCGAAGTGCGGGGTGTCGAGGGTCTGCAGTTCGCGGCCGTCGTTGAGGGTGATCACGCTCGGCGAAGAGCAGCCGGCCAGGGTGGCGAAGGTGCCAATCAGCAGGGCGGGCAGCAGGTACTTCTTCATGGGGTACTTCCTGGATCTGGGTTGAAAGGCGAGGGGCGGGTTTCGCCCTCGCGGGGGTTCAGTCGATGTATTCGAACAGTTTGACGATCTTCTGCACGCCCGAGACGCCCTGTACCACGTTGGTGGCAGCGTTGGCCTCTTGCTGGGTGACCAGGCCGAGCAGGTAGACGATACCGTTCTCGGTGATTACCTTGATGCGCGAGCCGGGGACGCTGGCGTCCGTCAGCATCTGGGTCTTGATCTTGGTGGTGAGCCAGGCGTCGTTATTGCGCGCCAGGATCGAGGACGGCTGGATAACCTGCAGCTCGTTGTGGACCTTCTTGACCCGCTGGACCTGGCTGGCGGTCTGTTCGGCCAGCGACTTGAGGTCTGCGCGCGGCGTCTGGCCGGCCAACAGGACAACGCCGTTGTAGCTGCTGACGACGATGTGCGAGCCCTGGTCCAGGTCTGGGTTGGCCTTGGCGATATTGACCGCAACCTTGGTCTCGATCAGTGAGTCGTCGATCTTGCTGCCGATGGTGCGGGTGCCGCGGTCATCCTCGATGGGCGAGTTGCGCGCCGAGGTCAGTACCGAGCTGCAGCCTGTGACGCTCAGGCACAGGGTGAGGGCCATCAGGCCGAGGTGCTTGGGGATCATTCTTCACTCCCGAACAGTTGGCTGTCGATCAGGTCGCACAGACAGTGGATCGCCAGCAGGTGGACTTCCTGGATGCGTGCGGTGACGGTCGAAGGTACGCGGATCTCCACGTCCTCGGGCAGCAGCAGCGAGGCCATGCCGCCGCCGTCGCGACCGGTCAAGGCTACGACAATCATTTCGCGGTCATGTGCGGCCTGGATCGCCTGGATCACGTTGGCCGAGTTGCCGCTGGTGGAGATCGCCAGCAAAACGTCGCCAGGCTGGCCCAGGGCGCGAATCTGCTTGGAGAAGACCTCGTTGTAGCTGTAGTCGTTGGCAATCGAGGTGAGTGTCGAGCTGTCGGTGGTCAGGGCAATGGCCGGCAGGCTCGGGCGCTCGCGCTCGAAGCGGTTGAGCAACTCGGACGAGAAATGCTGAGCGTCGCCGGCCGAGCCGCCGTTGCCGCAGGCGAGCATCTTGCCGTCGCTGAGCAGGGCGTTGACCATGACCAGGCTGGCCTGCTCGATGTGAGGTGCCAGGATGTCCATTGCCTGTTGCTTGGTGTCGATGCTGGCCTGGAACAGCCGGCGAATTCGGGATTGCATGTCCATCTGGTGACCTTAAATGGGGCGGTGGCCGGCGCGGCGCGCGCCAGGGATCCGCCCGCGAAACATAGAGCGAAAAATTCGGTACAGGTTCAGCACTCGAAGGCGTTTTTCAGCCAAAGAAGCGGTTGCCCGGCATGGCCTTGGCCCTGCAGGGCGACAACGTCGAAGCGGCAGGGTTGAGCGGCCCAGCGGGGTTCATCGTGCAGGAATAAGTTGGCGGCCAGCGCCAGTCGCTTCTGCTTGCGCCCGTCGATACTGCCGAGCGCGCCGCCGAAGTCCGCGTGTAGCCGGTAGCGGACTTCGACGAATACTACTGTATCGGCATCGAGCATGACCAGATCGAGCTCGCCGCCCTTGCATCGCCAGTTGCGCGTCAGCAGCTGCAGACCTTGCCCTCGGAGGTAGTCGAGGGCCTGGTCTTCGGCAGCCTGGCCTGCGTGGCTGGGCGATGCGCTGGGCATCAGCGCGGCGCGTCCGGCAGGCGTTTGACCTGGCCGCCGGAGAACTCGGCCCATGGCAACTGACGCTCGATGCGTTGAGCCGGGTTCATGCTCAGGCTGCCAGACAGGCCTTCGACGCGGTTGTCCGGCAGTGCCTTGAGCTGGCTCAGGCGTGGCGCCAGGCTGTAGGCGTCGACGCCCATGGCGTACAGGCGGCCGAGGCTGCCGGCCGCTTGCGGCCACTGCTGCACCACCTGCTGGCGCAGGCTATTGGTGGTGTCGAGCAGCCACGGCGTTTCGCAGAAGCGGATGCCGTTCATGTCGTTGTACTGGTTGATGTCGCCGCTGGCGCTGTACAGGTTGGACGTGGCGTACACCGGCACGTCACCGGCGTACTGGAAGTTCAGCGTCGGCTTGATCTGCTGGGCCTGTTGCGGGGTGGCGGCCAGGAAGATGAAATCGATGTCCTGGCGGCGCGACGGCTGGGCGGCGATGTCGCTGCCGACCGTGCTTTGCAGGCTCTTGGCGCGGCCTTCGCTCTGGCGCAGCTGGAACAGGTCGGCGATCTGTTGAGCGAGGGCGACTGGCTGGGCGATGCGCTCGGCGGCCAGCAGGGTGCCGCCATTGCTTTCCCAGTCCTTGCGGAAGGCTGCGAGCACGCGGTCGCCCCATTCGCCGCGCGGTACCAGCGCGACCGCACGAACCTTGCCGTCGGCACGGGCGCGGCGAGCGACTTCGCGGGCTTCGTCCTCAGCCGCAAGGCCGAACTGGAACAGTTGAGGCGGGGCTGATTGGCCGGCATCGGCGTAGTTCAGGGCCAGGGTGGTGATGGGCAACTGCGGGTAGGCCGCGAGTTTTTTCACCAGCGGTTTTTCCAGCGGGCCGACCACCAGTTGCACGCCGGCGGCCTGGGCCTGGCGGTAGAAGTCATCGAGCGAGGTGATGCGCGAGCTGTCGAACACCTGCACGGCAGGGGCCGGCTGGCCGCCTTGCTGGGCCTGGAAGTGCGCGGCCATGAAGCCGTCGCGCAGGGCGCGGGCGACGCCTGCCAGTGGCCCTTCCTGGGGCAGCAGCAGGGCAATCTTGGTCAGTGGCTGGCTAGCCAGTTCCTTTAGCTTGACCAGGGCGACCGGCAGTTGCTTGGCGGCCGGATGGTCGGGGTGTTGACCCTTCCAGGTGTCGATCGCGGCCTGTTGCTGCTCCAGGGTGCCCGCGCGCTTCACGGCGAGGGCCAGGCTGGTCCAGCCGGCCAGTGTTTCGTTGTTGGCCGGTTGTTGCAGTTGTTCGGCTGGCAGCGAGGCGACCAGGGCCCAGATGGCGTCGTTGTTAGCGCTTGCCGCCTGGCCGCTGAGCAGTGGCGTCAGCAGCACCCGCTGCTGTGCGGCGGCCAGGGCCTGGCCGTCGGCCTCGAGGGCGGCGGCGTGAACGCTGTAGGTGCGCGCTTGCTGTTGTTCCGGTAGTTCGCCGACGCGCTGCAGGCTTGGGTGGGCAAGTGCTGCCAGGGCTGCCTTGGGCTGGTTGCGGGTCATGGCCAGCTCCGCCGTCAGCGTGCTGGCGAAGACCTGCTGGGCCGGCTTGAGCGAGTCCAGCGGGACCTGCTCGAGGATGCGCGCCGAGCGTGGGTAGTCTTTCTGCTTGTAGGCCAGGTCGGCGGCGCTCAGTCGCAGCAGGGCTGCATCCTCGGCAGACTTGCTGGTGGCTGCCTTCTCGAGCAGCTGTTCGATGCTGGCATCCGGGGTGCGTGGCAGTTCGCCCAGGCTGGATGAGGGCGAACTGGCGCAGGCTGCCAGCAGGGCAGCGAGGCAGAGGGCTGTGAACAGCCGCAGACAAGCGATCATGTAAAGGTCCTGTTACTCGATCAAGTTGGCTGGCGATTGTACCCAAGCAATGGGCGTGGCGCGATCATCGCCGATGATGATCCTTCACTATAGGTGGCTGCGAGCGTGAGGGAGGCGAAGTTCTTTGCGCTCTGTTGCCGGTGCTCGGGCTACAATGGCGGCTTTGATCCGGTATGCAGGTGTGCGCAGTGACTGATGTTGCAGGGGCTTCGAAATCCACGATGGGAACGCTGTATGTGGTTGCCACGCCCATCGGCAACCTTGACGACATGAGTGCGCGGGCACTGAAGGTGCTCGCGAACGTGAGCCTCATCGCTGCGGAAGACACTCGCCATTCGGTGCGTCTGCTCCAGCATTTCGGCATTGATACGCCGCTGGCGGCCTGTCATGAGCACAACGAGCGTGATGAGGGTGGGCGCTTCATTACTCGGTTGTTGGCGGGTGACGACGTGGCGCTGGTGTCCGATGCCGGTACGCCGCTGATTTCCGATCCGGGCTATCACCTGGTGCGCCAGGCCCGTGCCGCGGGTGTGCAGGTGGTGCCGGTGCCGGGGGCTTGCGCCTTGATCGCTGCATTGTCCGCCGCAGGTCTGCCGTCCGATCGCTTCATTTTCGAAGGCTTCCTGCCGGCCAAGACGGCAGGGCGGCGCGCGCGACTGGAACAGGTCAGGGAAGAGCCGCGCACCCTGATCTTCTATGAGGCGCCCCATCGCATCCTGGAATGCCTGCAAGACATGGAGGCGGTGTTCGGTGGTGAGCGCCCGGCATTGCTCGCGCGCGAGATCACCAAGACGTTCGAAACGCTCAAGGGCCTGCCGCTGGCCGAGTTGCGTGCATTCGTACAGGGCGACAGCAATCAGCAGCGCGGCGAGTGTGTAGTGCTGGTGGCCGGTTGGGTCGCGCCCGAAGATGAGCAGGCGATCAGTGTCGAAGCGCAGCGGGTGCTCGATCTGCTGCTGGCGGAATTGCCGCTCAAACGTGCGGCGGCGTTGGCGGCGGAAATTACCGGGGTGCGCAAGAATCTGCTCTATCAACTGGCGCTGGAAAAACAGCAACGCGAATGATATCAAACTGATATTATTTGTCGTCTCGCTTGTTCTTGAGCGCCGCTGCCGGTAACCTTGTCGGCGGAGAGTCGATCGGACAGTCGCTGCCGTCTTTTGTTCCGCAAAAGGCGGGGGAGGAAAGTCCGGGCTCCGCAGGGCAGAGTGCCAGGTAACGCCTGGGAGGCGCGAGCCTACGGAAAGTGCCACAGAAAATAACCGCCTAAGCACTTCGGTGCCGGTAAGGGTGAAAAGGTGCGGTAAGAGCGCACCGCACGGCTGGCAACAGTTCGTGGCTAGGTAAACCCCACTCGGAGCAAGACCAAATAGGGTTCCATACGGCGTGGCCCGCGTCGGAACCGGGTAGGTTGCTAGAGGCGTCCAGTGATGGGCGTCGTAGAGGAATGACTGTCCTCGACAAAACCCGGCTTACAGATCGACTCTCCACCCCTCCTTCCTCTGCTTGTTTCGATAGCAGATGCCTCTGGTAATACCAAAAAGATCTTACTCTTAATAAATCACTTTAACTCCGAGCTCTATCCGTCTGAGTTGGCTTGATTTTTCCCGTCATTTTTCTTCGTGAGTAATCCTTTCCCTTCCCTTTGTTGCGCTAAATCCACGTCCTATAAGGGTTTTCCTTATGAACGCGCCTTGACGGTGTGGCGGGCGGATTCCTATAGTGTGCGCAAGTGGCAGAAAGTGGGATGAAGTGGGTTTTCTGGCACAAAAAAGCTAACATTGTGGGGAATCGCAGCCGTGTTCCGCGGAGCCAACGCCGTCAGCCTCGATGCCAAGGGCCGTCTCGCCATGCCGAGCCGGTACCGTGACGAGCTCGATTCGCGTTGCAATGGTCAATTGATCGTGACCATCGACGCGGTGGATCCCTGCCTGTGTGTTTACCCCCTCGATGAGTGGGAACAGATTGAAGCCAAGTTGCGCGCCTTGCCGTCGTTGCGTGAGGAAAACCGCCGCCTGCAGCGTTTGCTGATCGGTAACGCGGTTGACCTGGAGCTCGATGGCAGTGGGCGTTTCCTGGTACCGCCCCGTTTACGTGAATACGCCAAGCTCGACAAGAAAGCGATGCTGGTGGGGCAACTGAACAAATTCCAGTTGTGGGATGAGGATGCCTGGAACGTGGTTTCGGCAGCCGACCTTGCAGCTATTCAACAACCGGGCGCCATGCCCGATGAACTGCGTGACCTGATCCTGTGACCATAGATAGCGGCTTCAACCACATCACCGTCCTGCTCGACGAAGCTGTCGAGGCATTGGCCCTGCGCGCCGACGGTCGCTATCTGGACGGCACCTTCGGGCGTGGCGGGCACAGCCGCCTGATCCTCAGCAAGCTTGGGCCGCAGGGCCAGTTGCTGGGGTTCGACAAGGATCCTCAAGCGATTGCCACCGGGCAAGCGCTGGCGGCCGAAGACGGCCGCTTTGTCATTGTGCAGCGCAGCTTTGCCGAGCTGGGCGACGAGGTGCGTGCGCGTGGCCTGGACGGCAAGGTCAGTGGCGTATTGCTCGATCTGGGCGTGTCCTCGCCGCAGCTGGACGATCCCGAGCGTGGCTTCAGTTTCCTCAACGACGGCCCGCTGGACATGCGCATGAACCCTGACAAGGGTGTGAGCGCCGCCGAATTCATCGCCACCGCTCCAGTGGAAGAAATCGCCCGGGTATTCAAGGAATACGGTGAGGAACGTTTCGCCGGCCGCATGGCCCGTGCAGTGGTCGAGCGTCGCGAAAAGCAGCCGTTCACCCGAACCGGTGATCTGGCCGAAGTGCTCAAGGTTGCCAACCCTGCCTGGGAAAAGGGCAAGAACCCAGCCACCCGTGCGTTCCAGGGTTTGCGTATCCACGTCAACAATGAGCTGGGCGACCTGGAGGCTGGCCTTGAGGCCGCCCTGGAGTCCCTGGAGATCGGTGGTCGCCTGGTGGTGATCAGCTTCCATTCGCTGGAAGACCGCATCGTCAAGCTGTTCATGCGCAAGCTGGTCAAGGGCGAGGCCGACAATCTGCCGCGCAACCTGCCGGTGCAGCACAAGGTCTTCGAACCGAAGATCAAGCTCATCGGCAAGGCGCAGTTCGCCTCCGCCGAAGAGCTCAAGGCCAACCCGCGGTCGCGCAGCGCCGTGATGCGGGTGGCGGAGAAGCTTCGGTGAGCCGGCTATTTGCCAAACCTTTGCCAGGCGGAAGCTTCCTGATGCTTCTGCTGTTCGTGGGCGTGCTCGTTTCGGCCATTGCCGTGTCTTACAGCGCCCACTGGAACCGCCAACTGCTCAACACCCTGTACGGCGAGTTGAACGAGCGGGACAAGGCTCAGGCCGAGTGGGGGCGTCTGATTCTGGAGCAGAGCACCTGGACCGCCCACAGCCGTATCGAGAACCTCGCCAGCGAGCAGCTGAAGATGCGTGTGCCGGCCGCTGACGAAGTACGGATGGTGGCGCCATGATGAAGCTCGAAGGTGCACTCTATCCCTGGCGCTTCCGTGTGGTCATCGGCCTGTTGGCGTTGATGGCCGGTGCCATCTGCTGGCGCATCATCGACCTGCAGGTGGTCGACCGCGACTTCCTCAAAGGCCAGGGCGATGCCCGCAGCCTGCGCCATATTCCTATCCCGGCGCACCGTGGCCTGATCACCGACCGTAACGGCGAACCCCTGGCGGTCAGTACGCCGGTCACCACCTTGTGGGCCAACCCCAAGGAAATGCAGGTTGCCAAGGACCGTTGGCCGCAACTGGCCGCAGCCCTTGGGCAGAACCCCCAGCAATTGACCGAGCGCCTCACCCAGCAGGCCAGCAAGGAATTCATCTACCTGGTCCGTGGCCTGACCCCGGAGCAGGGGCAGCATGTGCTCGACCTGAAAGTACCCGGCGTCTACGGGCTCGAAGAGTTCCGCCGCTTCTACCCGGCAGGCGACGTCACTGCCCATATGGTCGGCTTCACCGACCTTGACGACCACGGTCGTGAAGGGGTGGAGCTGGCTTACGACGAATGGCTCGCCGGGGTGCCTGGCAAACGGCAGGTGATCAAGGATCGGCGCGGCCGGCTGATCAAGGACATCCAGGTAACCAAGAACGCCAAGGCCGGGAAGACCTTGGCGTTGTCGATTGACCTGCGCCTGCAGTACCTGGCCACCCGTGAATTGCGTAATGCCATCGCCGAGCAGGAAGCCAAGGCCGGCAGTCTAGTGATCATGGACGTCAAGACCGGTGAAGTGCTGGCCATGGTCAACCAGCCCACCTATAACCCGAACAACCGCCGCAGCATGTTCCCTGCTGCCATGCGCAACCGGGCGATCATCGACGTGTTCGAGCCGGGCTCGACGGTCAAGCCGATCTCGATGAGTGCTGCGTTGCAGAGCGGCCGCTGGAAGCCCACCGACAAGGTCGAGGTGTATCCGGGCAGCCTGCAGATTGGCCGCTACACCATCAAGGACGTGTCCAAGAGCGAAGGCCCGATCCTCGACCTCACCGGCATCCTGATCAACTCCAGTAACGTGGGCATGAGCAAGATCGCCTTCGATATCGGCGGCGAGGCCATCTACCGGGTGATGTCCCAGGTAGGTCTTGGTCAGTACACCGGCCTGGGCTTCCCGGGTGAGCGCGTCGGCAACCTGCCCAACCACCGCGAGTGGCGCAAGGCCGAGACCGCGACCCTGTCGTATGGCTACGGTGTGTCGGTGACCGCGCTGCAACTGGTGCATGCCTACGCGGCCTTGGCCAACGACGGCAAGATGGTGCCGCTGTCGATCCTCAAGGTCGACAAGGCGCCAGAAGCCGTGCAGGCGATCCCCAAGGAAACCGCCGAAACCGTGCAGGCTATGCTGCAGCAGGTGATCGAGGCGCCGCGCGGGGTGTTCCGTGCGCAGGTGCCGTTCTATCACGTGGGCGGCAAGTCGGGTACCGCCCGTAAAGCCACGGTCGGCTCCAAGGGCTACACCGAAAACGCCTACCGTTCGCTGTTCGCCGGCTTCGGCCCGATGAGCGACCCGCGCTACGCCATCGTCGTGGTCATCGACGAGCCGAGCAAAGGCGGCTACTTCGGCGGCCTGGTATCGGCGCCGGTATTCAGCAAGGTCATGTCCGGCACCCTGCGCCTGATGAACGTGCCGCCAGACAACCTGCCGCCGCCCACCGAACAACAGCAAGTCAGTGCAGTACCCGCCAAGGGAGGGCGTGGATGATGACGATGCCATTGAGCAAGCTATTCGCCAACGCCAGCCGCGACCCGTTGATCCGGGAACTGACCCTGGACAGCCGTGCCGTACGCCCGGGCGACCTGTTCCTCGCCGTGCCCGGCGCCAAGGTCGATGGCCGTGACCATATCGCCGATGCCCTGGCCCGTGGCGCCGCCGCGGTGGCCTACGAAGAACAAGGTGCCAGCGTACTGCCGATCACCGACGCGCCGCTGATCCCGGTCAAGGGTTTGATCGGCCAGCTGTCGCAGATTGCCGGGCGCTTCTATGGTGAGCCGAGCCGCCAGCTGAACCTGGTGGGCGTCACCGGTACCAATGGCAAGACCAGTGTCACCCAACTGCTGGCCCAGGCCCTCGATGCCCTCGGCCAGCGTTGCGGCCTGATCGGCACCCTGGGTACCGGCTTCTATGGCGAGCTGCAGAGTGGCCGCTTGACCACTCCGGATCCGATTGCCGTGCAGGCGACGCTCAACGACCTGAAGAAGGGCGGCGCCAAGGCCGTGGCCATGGAGGTGTCCTCCCACGCCCTGGAGCAGGGGCGCGTCGCTGCGCTGGAATTCGATATCGCGGTGATGACCAACCTGTCCCGCGACCACCTCGACTACCACGGCAGCATGGAGGCCTACGAGGCCGCCAAGGCCAAGCTGTTCGCCTGGCCGAGCCTGCGTTGCCAGGTGGTCAACCTGGACGATGCGTTTGGCCGCCGCCTGGCCGATGATTTTGCCCGTCGCCCCAGCAGCGATCACAGCGAGACCCGGCTGCTCAGCTATAGCCTGGAAAACCCGGACGCCTCGCTGTTCTGTCGCGAAGCCAGCTTCAATGACGATGGCGTGCGCGCCACCCTGGTCACCGCCCAGGGCGAGCGCACCCTGCGCAGTCAGCTGCTGGGTCGCTTCAACCTGAGCAACATGCTTGCCGCCGTGGCAGCGCTGCTGGCGCTGGATTATTCGCTGGACGAGATCCTCAAGGTCACCCCGCAACTGCAGGGGCCGGTGGGCCGCATGCAGCGCCTGGGTGGCGGCGACAAACCATTGGTGGTGGTCGATTACGCGCACACGCCTGATGCGCTGGAAAAAGTCCTCGAAGCCTTGCGCCCGCATGCCCACGGCCAGTTGCTGTGCCTGTTCGGCTGTGGCGGTGACCGCGATCGCGGCAAGCGCCCGCTGATGGCCGAAGTGGCCGAGCGCCTGGCCGACCGCGTGCTGGTTACCGACGACAACCCGCGCACTGAAGATCCGCAGCGGATCTTCGACGATATTCGCCCCGGTTTCGCCCAGCCCGCCAGCGTCGAGTTCGTCGCTGGCCGTGGCGAGGCCATCGCCCACCTGATCGCTACCGCCAGCGCCAATGACGTGATCGTCCTGGCCGGCAAGGGGCACGAGGATTACCAGGAGATCAATGGCGAGCGCCATGACTTCTCCGACCTGGTCGAGGCCGAGAAGGCCCTGGCCGCCTGGGAGGCTCCGCATGCTTAAGCCCATGACCCTCAGCCAGCTGACCACAGCACTGAGTGCGCGCCTGGTCAGTACCGACGCCAGCTTCACCGGCGTCAGCATCGACAGTCGCAGCGTGGGTGCCGGTCAACTGTTCGTCGCCCTCACCGGGCCGCGTTTCGATGGCCACGACTACCTGGCTGACGTGAAGGCCAAGGGTGCGGTCGCGGCCCTGGTCGAGCGGGAAATTGCCGACGTCGACCTGCCGCAGTTGCTGGTCGCCGACTGCCGTGTGGCCCTCGGCCAGCTCGGTGCGCTGAACCGTGCCGGCTACGACAAGCCCGTGGTCGCCATCACCGGCTCCAGTGGCAAGACCACCGTAAAGGAAATGCTGGCCGCGATCCTGCGTACCCAGGGCCTGGTCCATGCCACCCGTGGCAACCTGAACAACGACCTCGGCGCGCCGCTGACGCTGCTGGAGATCGCCCCCGAGCACAGCGCCGCGGTGATCGAACTGGGCGCTTCGCGCATCGGCGAGATCCGCTACACCGTCGGCCTCACCCAGCCGCAGGTGGTGATCATCAACAACGCCGGCACTGCCCATGTGGGTGAGTTCGGCGGCCCCGAGAAAATCGTCGAGGCCAAGGGCGAGATCCTCGAAGGCCTGGGCGAGGGCGGTACCGCCATTCTCAACCTGGCCGACAAAGCCTTCGAAATCTGGCGCAAGCGTGCCGGTGCTCATCGCATCCTGAGCTTCGCCCTGGACAACCCGCAGGCCGACTTCTATGCCAGCGGCATCGGTCGCGATGCCCGTGGCTGCCCGTCGTTCACCCTGCATGGGCCTGATGGCAACGTGCCGGTTCAATTGAACCTGCTCGGCACTCATAACGTCAGCAATGCCCTGGCCGCCGCCGCCGCCGCCCATGCCGTTGGTCTGAGCCTGAGCGGTATCAAAGCTGGCCTCGAGGCCGTGCAACCGGTCAAGGGCCGCACCGTGGCGCAGATTGCGCCGAACGGTGTGCGGGTGATCGATGACAGCTACAACGCAAATCCCACCTCGATGTGTGCGGCCATTGATATACTCGCCGGCTTTTCCGGGCGCACCGTTCTGGTGCTCGGGGATATCGGCGAACTGGGGCAATGGGCCGAGGAAGGCCATCGCCAGGTAGGTGACTACGCCCGCGGCAAGGTCGATGCGCTATACGCGGTGGGTGCCAACATGGCCCATGCGGTACAGGCTTTCGGCGCCAATGGCCGCCATTTCGCTACACAAGCTGAGCTGATCGATGCCGTCCGCGTCGAGACCGCCAGCGACACCACTATCTTGATCAAGGGCTCGCGCAGCGCTGCGATGGAAAACGTCGTGGCTGCACTGTGCGAAACCGGCGGGGAGAAACATTAATGCTGCTGCTGTTGGCTGAGTATCTGCAACAGTTCTACAAGGGCTTCGCGGTCTTTCAGTACCTCTCGCTGCGCGGGATCCTGGGTGTACTGACCGCGCTGACCCTGGCCCTGTGCCTGGGCCCGTGGATGATCCGTACCCTGCAGATCCGCCAGATCGGTCAGGCCGTGCGTAACGACGGCCCGCAATCGCACCTGTCCAAGTCCGGCACCCCGACCATGGGCGGCGCGCTGATTCTTTCCGCCATCGCCATCAGCACCCTGCTGTGGGCCGACCTGACCAACCGCTACGTCTGGGTGGTACTGATCGTCACCCTGGCGTTCGGCGCCATCGGTTGGGTCGACGACTACCGCAAGGTGATCGAGAAGAATTCGCGCGGCCTGCCAAGCCGCTGGAAGTATTTCTGGCAGTCGGTATTCGGCCTGGCTGCGGCGATCTTCCTCTACAAGACCGCGCCGACCAGCGTCGAGACCACGCTGATCATCCCGATGCTCAAGGACCTCACCATTCCGCTGGGTGCCGGCTTCATCGTGCTCACCTACTTCGTCATCGTCGGTTCGAGCAACGCGGTCAACCTGACCGACGGCCTCGATGGCCTGGCGATCATGCCGACGGTGATGGTCGGCGGTGCCCTGGGCATCTTCTGCTACCTGTCGGGCAACGTGAAGTTCGCCGAATACCTGTTGATCCCTTACGTACCGGGTTCCGGCGAGCTGATTGTGTTCTGCGGCGCGCTGATCGGTGCCGGCCTGGGCTTCCTGTGGTTCAACACTTACCCGGCCCAGGTGTTCATGGGCGACGTCGGTGCACTGGCGCTGGGCGCCGCATTGGGCACCATCGCCGTGATCGTCCGCCAGGAAATCGTGCTGTTCATCATGGGCGGTGTGTTCGTGATGGAAACCCTGTCGGTGGTGATCCAGGTCGCGTCCTTCAAGTTGACCGGCAAGCGCGTGTTCCGCATGGCGCCGATCCATCACCACTTTGAACTCAAGGGCTGGCCCGAGCCACGGGTGATCGTCCGTTTCTGGATCATCACCGTGATTCTGGTGCTGATCGGCCTTGCCACCCTGAAACTGAGGTAAACGAGCGTGTCACTGATCGCTTCCGACCAATTCCGCATCGTTGTCGGCCTCGGCAAGAGCGGCATGTCCCTGGTTCGCTTCCTGGCGAGCCGGGGCATTGCCTTTGCGGTCGCCGACACCCGCGAGCAACCGCCGGAACTGGACACCCTGCGCCGTGATTACCCGCAGGTGGAAGTGCGCTGTGGCGAGCTGGATGTGGACTTCCTGTGCCGCGCCAGCACGCTGTACGTGAGCCCCGGCCTGGCCCTGGCGACCCCGGCGCTGCAGCAGGCAGCGGCACGTGGCGTGACGCTGTCCGGTGACATCGAGCTGTTCGCCCGTTACGCCAAGGCGCCGATCGTGGCCATCAGTGGTTCCAACGCCAAGAGCACGGTCACCACCCTGGTCGGTGAAATGGCCGCCAAGGCGGGCAAACGTGTGGCGGTCGGCGGCAACCTCGGCACGCCGGCGCTGGACCTGCTCGATGACAGCGTGGAGCTCTACGTGATGGAGCTGTCGAGCTTCCAGCTGGAAACCACCGACCAGCTCAATGCCGAAGTGGCCACGGTGCTGAACATCAGCGAAGACCACATGGACCGCTACAGCGGCCTGCCGGCCTATCACCTGGCCAAGCACCGCATCTTCCGCGGCGCCCGGCAGGTGGTGGTGAACCGCCAGGACGCGCTGAGCCGCCCATTGCCGGTGGAAGGCCTGCCGTGCTGGACCTTCGGCCTCAATACGCCGGACTTCAAGGCCTTTGGCCTGCGCGAAGTCGACGGCGAAAAATACCTGGCCTTCGAATTCCAGACGCTCATGCCGGTGCGCGAGCTGAAGATTCGCGGTGCCCACAACCAGAGCAACGCCCTGGCGGCCCTGGCCCTCGGCCATGCCGCCGGGCTGCCGTTCGCGCCCATGCTCGAAGCCCTGCGCGAGTTCAAGGGCCTGGCCCATCGCTGCCAGTGGATCCGCGAGCGCAACGGCGTGAACTGGTACGACGATTCCAAGGCCACCAACGTCGGTGCCGCACTGGCTGCTATCGAAGGCCTGGGGGCCGATATCGAAGGCAAGCTGGTACTGATTGCCGGCGGTGACGGCAAGGGTGCTGACTTCGCCGCCCTGCGCGCGCCGGTGGCGCAGCATTGCCGTGCGGTGGTGCTGCTGGGCCGCGATGCCGAGCGCTTGGCGCAAACCCTTGGCGATGACGTGCTGCAGGTGCGGGTGAAAACCCTCGATGAAGCGGTGCAGCGCTGCGCCGAGCTGGCCCAGCCCGGCGATGCCGTGCTGCTGTCGCCGGCCTGCGCCAGCCTCGACATGTTCAAGAACTTCGAAGAGCGCGGGCGCCTGTTCGCCCAGGCGGCGGAGGGGCTGGCATGATCTTCGGCATCCTCAAGCCGTACCCGTCGCCGCTGATCAGCGGCCGTGGCATCGACCTCGACTTCCCGTTGCTGGCCGGCTGCCTGGCGCTGCTTGGCCTGGGCCTGGTGATGATCACCTCGGCGTCCTCGGAAGTGGCCGCGGTGCAGTCGGGTAACCCGCTCTATCACATGTTCCGCCACCTGGTGTACGTCGTCCTCGGCCTGGGCGCCGGAGTGATGACCATGATGGTGCCGATCGCCACCTGGCAGCGCATGGGCTTCATGATGCTGATTTGCGCCTTCGGCCTGCTGGTGATGGTGCTGGTGCCCGGTATCGGCCGCGAGGTTAACGGTTCGATGCGCTGGATCGGCTTCAGCTTCTTCAACGTCCAGCCTTCCGAGATCGCCAAGGTCTTCGTGGTCATCTACCTGGCCGGCTACCTGGTGCGCCGACAGACCGAAGTTCGCGAAACCTGGATGGGCTTCTTCAAGCCGTTCATCGTGCTGCTGCCGATGGCCGTCCTGCTGCTGATGGAGCCGGACTTCGGCGCCACCGTGGTGATGATGGGCGCCGCTGCGGCCATGTTGTTCCTGGGCGGGGTGGGGTTGTTCCGCTTCTCGCTGATGGTGGTGCTGGCGGTGGTGTCGGTGGTGGTGCTGGTCCAGGCCCAGCCGTACCGGATGGCGCGCCTGATCACCTTTACCGACCCGTGGTCCGACCAGTTCGGCTCCGGCTACCAGCTGACCCAGGCGCTGATCGCCTTCGGCCGCGGCGAGTGGCTGGGCGTGGGCCTGGGCAACAGCGTGCAGAAGCAGTTCTACCTGCCCGAAGCGCACACCGACTTCGTGTTCTCGGTGCTGGCTGAAGAGCTGGGCGTAGTCGGCTCGCTGCTGACCGTCGCGCTGTTCGTCTTCGTCACGGTGCGCGCCCTGTACATCGGCCTGTGGGCCGAGAAGGCCAAGCAGTTCTTCGCCGCCTACATGGCGTTCGGCCTGGCCTTCCTGTGGATCGGCCAGTTCCTGATCAACATCGGCGTGAACGTCGGCCTGCTGCCGACCAAGGGCCTGACGCTGCCGTTCCTCAGCTACGGGGGCAGTTCGCTGGTGATCTGCTGCGCCTGCGTGGGCTTGTTATTACGCATCGAGTGGGAGAGCCGCACGCACCTGGGCAGCGAGGAACACGAGTTCAACGAACACGACTTTGCCGAGGAGACCAATCATGGCCGCTGACGGCAAGAACGTATTGATCATGGCCGGCGGTACCGGCGGCCATGTGTTCCCGGCATTGGCCTGTGCCCGCGAGTTCCAGGCCCGTGGCTACAGCGTGCACTGGCTGGGCACCCCGCGCGGCATCGAGAACGAGCTGGTGCCCCAGGCCGGCTTGCCCCTGCACCTGATCCAGGTCAGCGGCCTACGCGGCAAAGGCAAGCTGTCGCTGCTCAAGGCACCGTTCAGCCTGGTCAAGGCCGTGCTGCAGGCACGGCGTATCGTCCGTGAGCTCAAACCGGTCTGCGTGATCGGTTTCGGCGGCTACGTGACCGGCCCTGGCGGTGTGGCCGCGCGGCTGTGCGGCGTGCCCCTGGTGATCCATGAACAGAACGCCCGCGCCGGTACCGCCAATCGTCTGCTCGTGCCGCTGTCGGCGCGGGTGTGCGAGGCCTTCCCGGGCACCTTCGCCGCCAGCGACAAGCTGCGCACCACCGGCAATCCGGTGCGTGCCGAGCTGTTCATGGATGCGCAGCGAGCGCCCTTGGCCGATCGTCGCGCGCGCCTGTTGGTCATGGGCGGCAGCCTGGGTGCGGAACCATTGAACAAATTGTTGCCTAAGGCCCTGTCCGAGGTGCCCGCGAACCTGCGGCCCGAGGTGTTCCACCAGGCCGGCAAGCACCATGCGCCGATCACCGCCGAGCGTTATCAGGAGGCGGGGGTCGAGGCGCAGGTAGAACCGTTCATCAAGGACATGGCCCACGCCTATGGCTGGGCCGACATGGTGGTCTGCCGGGCCGGTGCCCTGACCGTCAGCGAACTCGCGGCGGCAGGCCTGCCTTCGATGCTGGTGCCCTTGCCCCACGCGATCGACGACCACCAGACCCACAACGCCCATTATCTGGCTCGTGAAGGCGCTGCCTTCCTGATGCCGCAAGCGACAACTGGCGCAGCGCAGCTCGCTGAACGCCTGAACGAGGTGCTGATGCAACCCGAGAAACTCAACACCATGGCCGGCACCGCGCGTCGCCTGGCCAAACCTGCCGCAACCAGCACCGTGGTCGATATCTGCCTGGAGGTGGCCCATGGTTGAAAGCCAGAAAGCCATGCCGCAGCCCAAGATGGGTCGTATCCGCCGTATCCACTTCGTCGGTATCGGCGGCGTGGGCATGTGCGGTATCGCCGAAGTGCTGCTGAACCTGGGCTATGAAGTGTCCGGTTCCGACCTCAAGACCTCGCCGGTCACCGAACGCCTGGAATCGTTCGGCGCCGAGATCTTCGTCGGCCACCGCGCCGAGAACGCCGCCAGCGCCGATGTGCTGGTGGTATCCAGCGCGATCAACCCGGCCAACCCGGAAGTCGCCACTGCGCTCGAGCGCCGCATCCCGGTGGTGCCGCGTGCCGAGATGCTCGCCGAACTGATGCGCTATCGCCACGGTATCGCCGTGGCCGGCACCCACGGCAAGACCACCACCACCAGCCTGCTGGCCTCGGTGTTCGCTGCCGGTGGCCTGGACCCGACCTTCGTCATCGGTGGCCGACTGACCGCCGCCGGCACCAATGCGCAGCTGGGCACCAGCCGCTACCTGATCGCCGAAGCCGACGAAAGCGATGCCAGCTTCCTGCACCTGCAGCCGATGGTCGCCGTGGTCACCAACATCGACGCCGACCACATGGCAACCTACGAAGGTGACTTCAACAAGCTGAAGAAGACCTTCGTCGAGTTTCTGCACAACCTGCCGTTCTACGGCCTGGCCGTGATGTGCCTGGACGACCCGGTGGTGCGCGAGATCCTGCCCCAGGTCAAGCGCCCGACGGTCACCTACGGCTTCAGCGAAGAGGCCGACATCCGCGCCATCAACGTGCGCCAGCAGGGCATGCAGACCCACTTCACCGTACTGCGCCGCGACTGCGAGCCGCTTGAGGTGTCGGTGAACATGCCGGGCAACCACAACGTGCTCAATGCCCTGGCCACCATCGCCATCGCCACTGACGAAGGCATCAGCGACGAGGCCATCGTCCAGGGCCTGTCCGGCTTCCAGGGCGTCGGCCGACGCTTCCAGGTGTACGGCGAGCTGCCGGTCGAAGGCGGCAGCGTGATGCTGGTCGACGATTACGGCCACCACCCGACCGAAGTTGCCGCGGTGATCAAGGCCGTGCGCGGCGGCTGGCCGAGCCGCCGTCTGGTGATTGTCTACCAGCCGCACCGCTACAGCCGTACCCGCGACCTGTACGACGACTTCGTGCAGGTGCTGGGCGACGCCAACGTGCTGCTGCTGATGGAGGTCTACCCGGCCGGCGAAGAGCCGATCCCGGGCGCCGACAGCCGCCAGCTGTGCCATAGCATCCGCCAGCGCGGCAAGCTGGACCCGATCTACATCGAGCGTGGCGCCGAGCTGGCGCCGCTGGTGCAGCCGCTGCTGCGCGCCGGCGACATCCTGCTGTGCCAGGGTGCCGGTGATGTCGGCGGCCTGGCCCCGCAACTGATGAAAAGCCCGCTGTTCGCTGGCGCCAAGCAGGAGAAGTCGAAATGACCAGCGCCTACGACACGCTGCATTCCACCCTCGACGTCAAAGCATTCGGCCGCGTCGCCGTGCTGTACGGCGGCAAGAGCGCCGAGCGCGAGGTGTCGCTCAAGTCCGGCGCTGCGGTGATCGAGGCGCTGACCAGCGCCGGTGTCGACGTGGTCGGCATCGACGTGGGCGATGACCTGCTGACGCGGCTGCAGAACGAGAAGATCGACCGCGCCTTCATCATCCTCCACGGCCGTGGCGGTGAAGACGGCAGCATGCAAGGCCTGCTCGAGTGCCTGGGCATCCCCTACACCGGCAGCGGCATCCTCGCTTCGGCCCTGGCCATGGACAAGCTGCGCACCAAGCAGGTGTGGCAGAGCCTGGGCATTCCAACCCCGCGCCACGCCGTGCTGGCCAGTGAGCAGGATTGTGTTGCCGCCAGTGCGGAACTGGGCTTCCCGCTGATCGTCAAACCTGCCCATGAAGGTTCGAGCATCGGCATGGCCAAGGTGAACAGCGAGCAGGAACTGATCGCCGCCTGGCAAGACGCCGCCAAATACGATTCGCAAGTACTGGTCGAGCAATGGATTCACGGCCCGGAGTTCACCATCGCCGTGCTGCGTGGCCAGGTGCTGCCGCCGATCGCGCTGGGCACCCCCCACGTGTTCTACGACTACGACGCCAAGTACATCGCTAATGACACCCAGTACCGCATCCCGTGCGGCCTGGACAGCGTCAAGGAACAAGAGCTGATCGACCTGACCGCGCGTGCCTGCGATGCCGTTGGCATCGAAGGTTGGGGCCGGCTGGACGTGATGCAGGACGAGCAGGGCCGGTTCTGGCTGCTCGAAGTCAACACCGCACCTGGCATGACCGATCATAGCCTGGTGCCCATGGCGGCCCGCGCGGCCGGCCTGGACTTCCAGCAACTGGTGCTGGCGATCCTGGCCGACAGCGTAGCGACGCGAGGTTAACAGCCATGCAAGGCGCGATGATACGTCAGCAGCAACCCGTCCCCGGCCGCAGCAAGCCGGTGCCGCGTGGTGCCAGCCGACTGGTGGCCGACGAGCCCGTATCGGCGCGCCTGCCCCGTCCCAGCTTCGGCGGCCTCAAGCGCCTGTTGTGGCCGGTGCTGCTGGTGGCTGCAGGCTTTGGCGCCTATGAAGGCGCTATCCGCCTGATGCCGTATGCCGATCGGCCGATCACCAAGATCGCCGTGCAGGGCGACCTCAGCTACATCAGCCAGCAGGCGGTGCAGCAGCGTATCGCGCCCTATGTGGCGGCGAGCTTCTTCACCGTCGACCTGACGGCCATGCGCGTCGAGCTGGAACAGATGCCGTGGATCGCCCACGCCGAAGTGCGCAGGGTCTGGCCGGATGAAGTGGTGATCCGCCTGGAAGAACAGTTGCCGGTGGCGCGTTGGGGTGACGAGGCCCTGCTCAACAACCAGGGCCAGGCCTTCACCCCGCGCGAGCTGGCCAACTACGAGCACCTGCCGCAGCTGTTCGGGCCGCAGCGGGCTCAGCAACAAGTCATGCAGCAGTATCAGGTATTGAGCCAGATGCTGCGCCCCATGGGCTTTTCCATCGCTCGCCTGGAGCTGCGCGAGCGAGGCAGCTGGTTCCTGACCACTGGCGCGGGCAGCGCCGGGCCAGGCATCGAACTGCTGTTGGGGCGTGACCATCTGGTGGAGAAAATGCGCCGTTTCATTGCCATTTACGACAAAACGCTTAAAGACCAGATCACCACTATCGCCCGCATCGATCTGCGTTACGCCAACGGTCTGGCCGTTGGTTGGCGGGAACCGATTGCACCGACGACGGCCCAACCCGCCGTTGCGAAGAATTAGAGAGAGGCAGGACCATGGCAAACGCGCATAGCGGCAAAATGATCGTCGGGCTGGACATTGGCACCTCCAAGGTGGTGGCGCTGGTGGGTGAAGTCGGCGAAGACGGTACCCTGGAAATCGTCGGTATCGGTACTCACCCGTCCCGCGGCCTGAAGAAGGGCGTGGTGGTGAACATCGAGTCCACCGTGCAATCGATCCAGCGCGCCGTGGAAGAGGCCCAGCTGATGGCCGGTTGCCGTATCCACTCGGCGTTCGTCGGCGTGGCCGGCAACCACATCCGCAGCCTGAACTCCCACGGCATCGTCGCCATCCGCGATCGCGAAGTCAGCACCGCCGACCTTGAGCGCGTACTCGACGCGGCCCAGGCCGTGGCGATTCCGGCCGACCAGCGCGTGTTGCACACCCTGCCGCAGGACTACGTGATCGACAACCAGGAAGGCGTGCGCGAGCCACTGGGCATGTCCGGCGTACGTCTGGAGGCCAAGGTCCACGTGGTCACCTGCGCGGTCAACGCCGCGCAGAACATCGAGAAGTGCGTGCGCCGCTGTGGCCTTGAGATCGACGACATCATCCTCGAGCAGCTGGCCTCGGCGTACTCGGTGCTGACCGACGACGAGAAAGAGCTGGGCGTGTGCCTGGTGGACATCGGTGGTGGCACCACCGACATCGCCATCTTCACCGAAGGCGCGATCCGCCACACCGCGGTGATCCCGATCGCCGGCGACCAGGTCACCAACGACATTGCCATGGCCCTGCGCACACCTACGCAGTACGCCGAGGAAATCAAGATCCGCTACGCCTGCGCCCTGGCCAAACTGGCTGGCGCCGGCGAGACCATCAAGGTACCGAGCGTGGGCGACCGCCCACCGCGCGAGCTGTCGCGCCAGGCCCTGGCCGAGGTCGTCGAGCCCCGTTACGACGAGCTCTTCACCCTGATCCAGGCCGAGCTGCGTCGCAGCGGCTACGAGGACCTGGTGCCGGCCGGCATCGTCCTCACCGGCGGTACCGCGAAAATGGAAGGCGCCGTGGAACTGGCCGAGGAAATCTTCCACATGCCGGTACGCCTGGGCGTACCGCACAGCGTTCGGGGGCTGAGCGACGTGGTGCGCAACCCGATCTATTCCACCGGTGTGGGCCTGCTCACCTACGGGCTGCAGAAGCAGTCCGAGGACCTGTCCCTGACCGGCATCAGCAACAGCAGCAACAACAGCTATGGCGATGAACCGAAGGCCCCGGTGCTTGAACGACTCAAGCGTTGGGTCCAGGGCAACTTCTAAGTTTCAAAGCAGTAGTGGTAGGCGCAATAACTAGAGAACTGTAAGGAGAGGGAAAATGTTCGAGCTCGTAGACAACGTCCCGCAAAGCCCGGTCATCAAGGTGATCGGTGTGGGCGGTGGCGGCGGCAACGCCGTTAACCACATGGTCAAAAGCAACATTGAAGGCGTCGAGTTCATCTGCGCCAACACCGATGCTCAGGCGCTGAAAAACATCGGCGCGCGCACCATTCTGCAACTGGGTACCGGCGTGACCAAGGGCCTGGGCGCAGGCGCCAATCCGGAAGTCGGCCGTCAGGCCGCGCTGGAAGACCGTGAGCGCATCGCCGAAGTGCTGCAGGGCACCAACATGGTGTTCATCACCACTGGCATGGGTGGTGGTACCGGTACCGGTGCTGCGCCGATCATCGCCGAAGTGGCCAAGGAAATGGGCATCCTCACCGTTGCGGTGGTGACCCGTCCGTTCCCGTTCGAAGGCCGCAAGCGCATGCAGATCGCCGACGAAGGCATCCGCATGCTGGCTGACAGCGTCGACTCGCTGATCACCATCCCCAACGAGAAGCTGCTGACCATCCTGGGCAAGGATGCAAGCCTGCTGTCTGCCTTCGCCAAGGCCGACGACGTGCTGGCCGGCGCCGTGCGCGGTATCTCCGACATCATCAAGCGCCCTGGCATGATCAACGTCGACTTTGCCGACGTGCGCACCGTGATGAGCGAAATGGGCATGGCCATGATGGGTACCGGTTGCGCCAGCGGCCCGAACCGCGCCCGTGAAGCCACCGAGGCGGCGATCCGCAACCCGCTGCTCGAAGACGTCAACCTGCAGGGCGCCCGCGGCATCCTGGTGAACATCACCGCAGGCCCGGACCTGTCGCTGGGTGAGTACTCCGACGTGGGTAGCATCATCGAAGCCTTCGCCTCCGACCACGCCATGGTCAAGGTGGGTACCGTGATCGATCCGGACATGCGCGACGAACTGCACGTGACCGTGGTCGCTACTGGCCTGGGTGCGCGCATCGAGAAGCCGGTCAAGGTGGTCGACAACACCCTGCAGACCGCTCAGCAGGTGTACGAGTCCTCCAACCCGGCCCCGGTTCGCCAGGAGCAGCCAGCCGTCAACTATCGTGATCTGGAGCGCCCGACTGTCATGCGCAACCAGGCCCATGCAGGTGCAGCGGCGGCCGCTAAACTCAACCCACAGGACGATCTGGACTACCTGGATATCCCTGCGTTCCTGCGTCGTCAGGCCGATTGATGGAATTTATCAGGGGTATAAGGGTGATTGGTGTTCAGCAAAGGCCGGGTCTGTTATCATCCCCAGCCTTTGTTGATACCTGTTCGCATTATTTGCGCTGAAGCGGCCAATGCCATGATTAGACAACGCACCCTGAAGAATACCATCCGTGCCACGGGCGTCGGCCTGCACTCCGGGGAGAAGGTCTACCTGACCCTCAAGCCTGCGCCTGTCGACACCGGCATCGTCTTCCGCCGCGCCGACCTCGACCCTGTGGTCGAAATCCCGGCGCGCGCGGCCAACGTCGGCGAGACCACCATGTCTACGACGCTGGTCAACGGTGACGTCAAAGTCGATACGGTCGAGCACCTGCTCTCCGCCATGGCGGGCCTGGGCATCGATAACGCCTACGTCGAGCTCTCCGCCTCGGAAGTGCCGATCATGGATGGCAGCGCCGGACCTTTCGTATTCCTGATCCAATCGGCCGGCCTGGAAGAACAGGACGCACCGAAGAAGTTCATTCGCATCCTGCGCGAAGTGACAGTGGAAGAGGGCGACAAGCGCGCCACTTTCCTGCCGTTCGACGGGTTCAAGGTGAGCTTCGAGATCGACTTCGATCACCCGGTCCTCAAGGGCCAGACCCAAAGCGCGTCTGTAGACTTCTCCAGCACTTCGTTCGTGAAGGAAGTCAGCCGCGCGCGGACCTTCGGGTTCATGCGTGACATCGAGTACCTGCGCAAGCACAACCTTGCGCTGGGCGGCAGTGTCGAGAACGCCATCGTGGTCGATGAGACCGGCGTACTCAACGAAGACGGCCTTCGCTCCGAAGACGAATTCGTCAAGCACAAGATCCTCGATGCCATCGGCGACCTTTACCTGCTGGGCAACAGCCTGATCGGCGAGTTCAAGGGCTACAAGTCCGGCCACTCGTTGAACAACCAGCTGCTGCGCAAGCTGATTGCTGAAACCGACGCCTGGGAAGTGGTGTTCTTCGAAGATGCCAGCACGGCACCGATCTCGTACATGCGCCCTGTTGCGGCTGTGTAAGTTCGAACACTCTCTAGTTGTTGATCAAGGCCACCTTCGGGTGGCCTTTTTTATTTTCGCATTCAGTCGCTGCACGGCTTCTGTAGTAGGAGCAACTGTCTTACTCAACTGCTAAAGCTAGCGCGATCCCTGTGGGAGCGGGCTTGCCCCGCGAACACGGGCGAAGCCCGTGCCATCCACCGCAGCGCATGCTTCCCGGGTAAACCCGCCCCCACAGGCCGCAGTCAGTTCGGACGTGTTCAGTCTTTGTTCTGGGCGTGCGCGGCCAGCCGTTCCAGCGCGGCCTTGAGCTTCGGATCGCTGATGCCTTCGGCTGAGCCGCGGATACTTTCTGCGGCAGTTTCCGAAAGCTCCGGCCCCTGACCCTCGCGTTTGGCCGCGACCAGTGGCGGCTGCACCTTGAACAGGATCCGGGTCAGGTTGGCAAAGGCTTCCAGCGCCAGCAACTGACGCTGCAGGCGCTTCTGCTGGTAGCGCAGGCGGGTGGCCCAGTGGCCGTCGGTGACCACCAGCAACAAGGTGCCCTCTTTCCACGACGCCACATGGCAATGCTCGCGGGCGGCCGGTTGCAGCTGGCTTTCCAGCAGGCGCTGCAGATGCTCCAGGCGCTCGGCCTGGTTGAGCAGCAGGCGCAGCGGCCTGGCCTTGCGCAGCAGGTCGGCGGGGGGGCGGGCGGGGGAGGGTTTGTAGGCCATGAGTACGCAGGGGGTTACAAAACCGGCAGTCTAACAGTTGCGACCTCATCGCGGGGCAAGCCCGCTCCCACGCGTCACCGTGGGAGCGGGC
>NZ_JBDJLM010000044.1:0-43873 GCF_039673365.1 Pseudomonas sp. TWI923
ATGGGCCGACGACGGCAGCTTCGAGACCCGCCTGGCCTGGGACCCGAACATCCGCCTGACTTATGTCACCGATGCCCACGGCCAGGAGACCTGGCACTACTACGACGCCCTCGGCTACACCTACCGCCTGATCCACCCGGATGGTCGTGAGGAATGGCTGTTCCGCGACCCGCGCAAGAACGTCATCCGCCACGTCC
The DNA here is from genome assembly GCF_039673365.1 of Pseudomonas sp. TWI923. Taxonomy (NCBI): domain Bacteria; kingdom Pseudomonadati; phylum Pseudomonadota; class Gammaproteobacteria; order Pseudomonadales; family Pseudomonadaceae; genus Pseudomonas; species Pseudomonas sp. TWI923. The sequence continues at coordinate 198 of NZ_JBDJLM010000044.1, forward strand.
ACCCCGACGGCAGCCAGGACCGCTACGCCTACGATGAGCGCAGCAACCTGCTGCAGCACATCCGCGCCGACCACAGCACGGTGCACTACGGCTACGACGATTACGACCAGCCGATCAAACTGCGCGATGCCGAGGGTGGCTTGTGGCTACGCGACTATGACGAGCGCGGCAACCTGGTCGAAAGCGTCGATCCGCTGGGCAACAAGACCGAGTTCGCCTACACCCCGGCTGGGCTGGTCAAGGCAATCAAGGATGCGCTGGGCAACGAAAAGACACTCGCCTACAACGACGCCGGGCAGTTGCTTGAGTACACCGACTGCTCGGGCAAGCGCAGCCAGTGGACCTACAACGCCTTCGGCCAGCTGACCGACTTCACCGATGCGGCGGGCCACACCACCGCTTACGAATACCAGGCCGGACAACTGGCCAAGGTCACCCATCCCGACAAAACCGAGGAGCGCTTCAACTACGACGCCGAAGGGCGTCTGCTGGCGCATGTCGATGCCCTCGAGCGCTGCACCACTTGGGCGTACAGCGCCGCAGGCCTGCTGAGCGAACGCATCGACGCCAACGAACACACCCTGCGTTATCGCTGGGACAAGCTTGGCCGCTTGATCGGCCTGGAAAACGAGAACGCGAGCAAGGCCACTTTCCTCTACGACCCGGTGGGCCGGCTGCTGCAGGAGACCGGCTTCGATGGCCTGGTCACCCGTTACCAGTACGACCCGCACAGCGGTCGCCTCGCCTCGACCCAGGTTGGCCAGCGCCGTATCGAATTGACCTTCGACCCCATGGGCCGATTGAGTGAGCGTACGGCCCGCCTGGGCAACCAGAGCCAGAGCGAAACCTTCGCCTACGACGGCAACGGCCAACTGATCCAGGCAGTGAACGCCGCCAGCAAGCTGCAATGGTTCTTTGATGAAGCCGGCAACCTGACCCGTGAGCACCAGTACTACCTGGCCACCGGCACGCCGATGGTTGCGGTGTGGCAGCACCAGTACGACGCGCTCAACCAGCGCACCGCGACGATTCGCCCGGACGGCCACAAGGTCAGCTGGTTGACTTACGGCAGTGGCCACCTGCTCGGCATGACCCTCGACCAGCACGAAATGCTGGCCTATGAGCGCGATGACCTGCACCGCGAGGTGGTGCGGCATCAGGGCAACAAGCTGATGCAAACCCAGGCTTGGGACCCGGCCGGGCGTTTGCAGGAGCAACTGCTGGGCAGCCATGATGGCCAGTCCACGCTGCTCAAGCGTCAGTACCGCTACGACGCCGCCAGCCAGTTGACCAATATCCACGACAGCCGCCGTGGCCAACTGGAATACCAGTACGACCCGGTAGGCCGCCTGCTCAAAGCCATCAGCCGCTTAGGCGTGGAAACCTTCGCCTTCGACCCGGCCGGTAACCTGCTGGACCAGAAGACTCAGGAACTGAACCGCCCGCTGGAGGCCGATCCACGCCGTAACAAGCTGATGGACAACCTGCTGCGCGAGTACGCCGGGACCCACTACAAATACGACGAGCGCGGCAACCTGATCCACCGGTTGCACAACGGGTCCCATGCCCACTTCACCTAGGACCTGTTCGATCGGCTGGCCGATTACAACGACGACAAGCTCAAGGTCGATTACAGCTACGACGCCTTGGGCCGGCGCCTGCACAAGCATTCAGTCGCGCACTTCTGGGATCGCCCCGAGGCCGGCACCGGCTGGAACCAACTGCAACGGGCCAAGCGCCAGCGCGAGCTGAACTGCGGTTTCACTCTGTTCGGCTGGGACGGCGACACGCTGGCCTGGGAAAGCTCACCGCCTCTCGATGAAGGCGACACCGGGCGCACGGTGCATTACCTGTGCGAACCGGGCAGCTTTGTGCCGGTGGCTCAGGCCCTGCGCAAAAACCCGATCCGGCTGCACAAGGTGCCGGACTGGAGTCAGCGCGAGTACGACTTCGATCAGGATCCGCTGTGGCATACCGAGGTGAAGCCGCAGGCGTTCGAGGCGATTGCCTGGTACCACTGCGATCACCTCGGCACGCCGATGGAGCTGACCGACGAGCAGGGCAATGTCGCTTGGACGGGACAGTACAAGGCTTGGGGCGAAGTGCGCGAAGAACGTTCGGCGTGGGCCAAGCAGCATGGCCTGGGCAACCCGCTCCGCTTCCAAGGGCAGTACCACGACCATGAGACCGGGCTGCACTACAACCGCTATCGGTACTATGACCCGAACTCAGGTCGCTTCATATGCAAAGACCCAATCAGCTACAGCGGCGGAATTAACTTATTTGAGTACACTATCAACCCGATTCTCTGGATTGACCCATTAGGTCTAGCAAAAAATAAGTACAAAGTTCGGCGCCCTCCTGCGGATGCTCATGATCCGCACGGCTCAAAAGCTCCGGGAAAACCTGGAGAGGCCGAAGGTTTCTGTGAGTGCAAGCTCGGAGAGACTTGGGTAAAACTTGATGATGGTCGAGGCTCAGGATGGGTTGACAAACATGATGACGTTTGGGTACCCACAGGCCCTGAAGGTCCAGGGTCAAAGGCTCACGGAGGTGCACACTGGGACGTTCAAAAACCTAAAGGCGAATACGAAAATGTCTATCCAGGTGGGAAAAGAAGATAAATGAAGATCCTCATAGAACTCCCAAGCTTTTTTTCAAATTTAGATGAGGTCCGTTTCTTTGAGGGACTCACCTCTAATCCCGCCACAGTAGAAGTTCGTGGATCCGGGAGAGGTCTAAATATAAAAATCGACAAGCGGAAGCTCTCAAAAGAAAATATGCGGGAGCTTATATCGATATTTTTCAGATACGGCGTCAACTTAAGACCGCTCGCAGAGATCGCCAATGGAAGTCGCCATGCTTGGATGAAGGATAGTGACTACTATTGGTACAAGTCCATGTTTGAAAATTAATAACTCGCAAAGGCGAAAGAGACCACTATGACGCGGCGGGCAAACTGACATACATCCAGGACAGCCGTCGTGGTCAGTTGGAGTACCAGTACGACCCAGTGGGCCACCAGCCGGCTGGGCGTGGAAACCTTCGCCTTCGACCCGGCCGGTAACCTGCTGGACCAGAAGGCTCAGGAACTGAATCGCCCGCTGGAAGCCGATCCACGCCGTAACAAACTGATGGACAACCTGCTGCGCGAGTACGCCGGGAGCCACTACAAGTACGACGACCGCGGCAACCTGATCCACCGCCTGCACAACGGCTCCCATGCCCACTTCACCTGGGACCTGTTCGACCGGCTAGCGAGCTACAACGACGACAAGCTCAAGGTTGACTACAGCTACGACGCCTTGGGCCGACGCCTGCACAAGCATTCGGTGGCGCATTTCTGGGATCGCCCCGAGGCGGGCACCGGCTGGAACCAGCTGCAACGGGCCAAGCGCCAGCGCGAACTCGGCTGTGGCTTCACCCTGTTCGGTTGGGATGGTGACACGCTAGCCTGGGAAAGCTCACCGCCTCTCGATGAAGGCGATACCGGGCGTACGGTGCATTACCTGTATGAGCCGGGCAGCTTCGTGCCGGTTGCCCAGGCCCTGCGCAAGAGCCCGATCCGGCTGCACAAGGTGCCGGACTGGAGTCAGCGCGAGTACGACTTCGATCAGGATCCGCTGTGGCATACCGAGATAAAGCCACAGCCGTTCGAGGCGATCGCCTGGTACCACTGCGACCACCTCGGCACGCCGATGGAGCTCACCGATGAGCAGGGCCGCATTGCATGGACGGGACAGTACAAGGCCTGGGGCGAAGTGCGCGAAGAGCGCTCGGCGTGGGCCAAGCAGCAGGGCCTGGGAAACCCGCTGCGTTTCCAGGGGCAGTACCACGACCATGAGACGGGGCTGCACTACAATCGCTATCGATACTACGACCCGAACTCAGGTCGCTTCATATGCAAAGACCCCATCAGCTATAAGGGGGGAGTAAACCTATTTGCATATACCCCAAACCCTACCGGATTCATTGATCCACTGGGCCTTGCCTCCCTGTGCAATTGCGATATCACAGGAAACAGACCAAGCAATACGGTAACACCACGAAATCAGTCAGATCTGAGAGGCGGTCCACTGGAGCGCGCCCAACAAACCAGAGGTCGGTTCAACTTGGAAGGAGGCCCTGCAAATGGAACACTATACAGAGCCGACAATCAGGGCAATATCACAAGTTATGCAACCTATGATGAGCACGGCCGTATTCTGAAGCGTGTAGACGTTACCGGTGCTGCCCACGGTGGCGTGCCAACGCCCCACGTACTAGAGTATGGTAGGAATACTTTGCCAAATGGGGTGGTCAGAGTAAACTCACCATCCTCAAAATTGCCGCCGCGCCCAGCAACTGCAGAGGAAATACCATGAATAAACTTCATTCCACTCCGGACTTGGGAAGGTTGGAGAAGTATGAGTCATGGCGAGAGCAATGGGAAAACCCATCAGGTCTTAACCTTTTCTCATACCTTCGTAGTGAATGCCACCCGGAGGATACTTTGGTCGTAAGCAAGTTGCTATTGCCCGACATACTATGCGTCGACGACGGTGTGTTTCTTGAACTTTCATTCAATGAATCCACCTATCTATCCTTGAGAAAAAAAGGAGAATGCACTTCAATTATAGAGAAAAGCATGAATCATACATTGCTCTATGATATGTATGATGGGTGTCCGGGTAATGTGTCAGATGAAGTGTTTCTAAGGCTGTCGGCGCTACTGAAGTACTCTTGGGGTTTGATTTTGCGTGATAGGTTCCCTGAAAAGAAGTTTGCGATATTTGTCGAAAATAATATTGATGACTATGGTCCATCAATAACATTCTGCCAGTTCAGCGCATAAAGCAAGGCATTGGTTAAGACCTAAGTTCAAACTCTTGTCGCAGCCATATTAAAGCCACAAAACTTGCAATTAATCTCCGCGCCACAACCATAGAAAGCCCTGGCCTACTCATGCGACACCTTGGCCTGGGAAAGCTTACCGCCGCGCGAAGAAGGCGACACCGGTCGCATTGTGCATTGCTTGCTTGAGGCGTAGCGTAGATAAAATCCAGCGTTGGAATAGGTGCCAAAAATCACCCGATGACTGCCCGTGCTGCGACCAACCTGAACGTATAGAGATAAAGGAACACATCATGAAAGAAGTTTGGGTTTTTAACGGGGCAGAAGGGCGATTCCCATCTGCAGTATTTTTGGAGCTAGGTGGCGCAGAGGAGTGGATAAAAATAATGGCCTGAGCGGTGTGCTCACCAAATATCCTGTTGGCATTTCTGTGTACGATTGGGCAGTAAAAAAACGGGCACTTTTGTATAAAGAGTGAGAAAGAAAAGTCTTCTGTCTTTATACAGGAGTTTTCGTCCGCAGCTCAAGAGCACTTCCATTTCGAAAACGGTAGCTCAGAGTGACAATATGGTTGGGCTTAAGGCTAAAATTGATACGTTCAAATCCGATGATGGAAGTGTTTGCTTCACACAGTGCTGTTTGATTTTTGGCGATGTAACAGTCGGTGACTATGGCCAGCTAATGCTGGTCGCAGCTCTAGATGGCGCCATCAAGGACTTGTTTAAACGAGTGGAAGTTAACGAGCCAATAAGATTAACTGTCAGTCAGCTGAAAGCTAAAATACAAGAAGCTGAATCGGACATAAGAAATTCCTTTCTGCCTATTGGGGTAGAAGGTTTTGATGGTGACTTTGTAGGATTTGTAAGAATTGACGACCACGAGAGCATGGTGGTTAGACTTTGGGAGGGAGAAGATCTGCTTCTATTGGACATAAGCAAATCAGATTACATAAAGTTCATGCATGTCCTTAGCGAAACCTTGGTTGAACAATGTAAAGCGCTAGGATTGAATCTTGATCGGGACTCAGCATAGGTGCAATGAATAGGGGGCGACACCGGCCGCCCCAAGAAGTATCGATGCTGGCGAAGCCTGGCAAAGCCGGGCCAAGGCGAAGGTTGCTGTTCACCAGCCGACAGTTTCTCCCACGGCAATCGCCGTTTCCCACGCGCCGACACCTACAGATACACTGCCTCGCATGAACCTCGACACCCGCATCAAGTTCCGCCACCTGCTGTGCTTCCTGGAGATTGCCCGGCAGGGCAGCCTGGCCCGTGCCGCCGATGTGCTTGCCATCAGCCAGCCGGCCATCTCCAAGACCCTCAAGGAACTGGAAGACCTGCTCGAAGCGCGGCTGTTCGAGCGCACCCACCTGGGCGTCACCCTGACCCCCGCCGGCACCCGTTTCATGCGTTACGCCGGGCCCAGCGTGCAGGCCCTGCGCGATGGCGTGGGCAGTGTGCGTGGCGATGCCAGGACGCCCTCGCAGGTGCGTATCGGCGTGCTGTCGACGGTCGAGGGCCTGCTGATGCCCGAGGTGCTGTGCCGCCTGCACCAGCGCCATGAAGCACTGGTGATCAGCGTGGTCACCGGGGTCAGCGCGCAATTGCTCGGGCAACTGCGCCTTGGCGAGTTGGAGCTGGTGGTCGGGCGCATGACCGACAGCCCGCAGATCCAGGGCCTGTCGTTCGAGCACCTGTACAGCGAATCGATGGCCCTGGTGGTGCGCCCGGGCCACCCGCTGCTGGCCAGTACGCCGGTGGAGCGGGCGCAGGTGGGGGCTTACCCGCTGGTGCTGCCGCCCCAGGGCACCACCATTCGCCAGCACGCCGACAGCCTGTTCGTGCAGTGCGGTATTCCGCTGCCGGCACAACGCCTGGAAACCTTGTCGCTGGCCTTGAGCCGTCGTTACCTGCTGGGCAGCGATGCGCTGTGGGTGGCGCCGCGCGACGCGGTGCTGCTCGACCTGCGCCGTAACGAACTGGCCGAGCTGGACCTGGGCGTGCGCGAGCCCGGCGGCTCGGTGGGCATCTGCCGCAACGCCGCCTTGCCGGCGAGCCTGCCCGCGCAGTGGGTGTGTGAAGTACTGCGCGAGGTGGCCGGGCAGTACCGGGACGGCCTGTACCCCTGAAGGGGCCATTGCACGGGGCCTCGGGGCCCTTTGCAAGGCACTGGATCGAGGGGCGTGATGGCGATCTGGCACTTCACCTTCGACGCAATTCGCACTGCACGGCCCTGTGCCGTGACATCAGCAGTTTCAATACCGGAACTTATCGGGCTTTCCTGGCTCCTATGCCGGTAGCCATTGGTCGTGGCCGCCTGATAAGCTCGCGGCTTTACCCTGATTTGCCCCTCTGGCGCATGAACAAGGAATCAGCATGAAACAAACTCGTCTGGCGGCTGCGGTTGCCCTGGTAGGTCTGGTGCTGGCGGGCTGCGACGCCCAGACCAGCAGCGTCGAACTGAAGACTCCGGCACAGAAAGCTTCCTACGGTATCGGCCTGAACATGGGCAAGAGCCTGGCTCAGGAAGGCATGGACGACCTGGATTCGAAAGCTGTCGCCCAAGGTATCGAGGACGCGGTTGGCAAGAAAGAACAGCGCCTGAAGGACGAAGAGCTGGTCGAGGCCTTCTCCGCCCTGCAGAAGCGCGCCGAAGAGCGCCTGGCCAAGGCCAGCGAAGAAGCTGCCGCCACCGGCAAGAAGTTCCTGGAAGAAAACGCCAAGAAGGCTGGCGTGGTCACCACGGCTTCGGGCCTGCAGTACGAAGTGGTGAAGAAGGCCGATGGCCCGCAGCCAAAGCCGACTGATGTAGTGACCGTTCACTACGAAGGCAAGCTGATCGATGGCAAGGTGTTCGACAGCTCCGTCGAGCGCGGCGCCCCCATCGACCTGCCGGTCAGCGGCGTGATCCCGGGTTGGGTCGAAGGCCTGCAACTGATGCATGTCGGCGAGAAGTACAAGCTGTACATCCCGGCTGAGCTGGCCTACGGCGCCCAGAGCCCGAGCCCGCTGATCCCGGCCAACTCGGTCCTGGTCTTCGACCTGGAACTGCTGGGCATCAAAGACCCGAGCAAGCAGGACGCCGAACCAGCCCAGGCTGAGTAAGCGCAACCTTTGCTGTACAACGACGCCCCGTTTCGACGGGGCGTCGTCGTTTTTGCCGGTGGTTGACGCGAACCGCTGGCGTCCTTCACTGTCGCAAGCAATGCCGTAGGTGATCCTGCGACGGGTTGTCGCAAAACGTTTGCGCGATTGAAACGACTGTGTAAAAAACGCCCGATCCGTGCCCGGCCCTTGCCAGGCGGGCACCGAGCGGCGCCAAGGCGGTCCTGTTCACAAGGTTATCCACAATAAATGTGGATAACTGTCCGTTGCTCTGGAGGTTGCATGAGCGCTCCCTGGAATTTCGCCCGTTTTCTGCCGCTTGCCGAGCGCCTGCTCAGCCGTGGCCGTTTACCGGCACTGTTGTTCGCGGTTGCGCGCAAGGGGCCCAAGCTTGGCCAGCTGCGCGAGGATGTGCGGCTGATGCAGGCCCTGTGCCTGGCCTGGTGGCGCGGCGAGTACCGCGCCGTGAGCCCCAAGGCGCTGGTGACCATCGTCGCCGGGCTGCTGTATTTCGTCAGCCCCCTGGATGCGATCCCCGACTGGTTGCTGGGAGTGGGCTTGCTTGACGATATCGCCGTGCTCGGCTGGGTGCTCAAGACCGTGGCCGATGAGCTGAGCCGCTTCAGGGCCTGGCGCGACAGCCAGGCGCCGGAGAAACTGCGGGTGGTCGAGCGCTTGCCGGACACGCCCGAGGCGCTGCGCCTGGAGCGCCCCAACCGCTGAATAAGCAGCGAGCGCACAGACCCCCGAGGTTGGTAATATAATTGGCATAAGCGTTATGCCTAGGGATTACATGCCGTGATCCAACGTCAAGGGGGTTGTATGGGTATTCAGGTCATCAGCCGGGACGGTCAGCCCGAGTACGCAGTGGTTCCCTGGGAGCAGTATCAGGCGCTGCTGGCCGCTGCGGGCCAGGCACCTGCCGCGGCGCCAGGCAACAGCGACACTGTCGAAAGCACAACGCAGAACGCGAGCCTGCGCTCCCTGGACGAGCTGGCGTCGTTGCGTCAGGCCAAGGGCCTGCCCCCTGAGCAACTGGCGCGCACGGTGGGCATCAGCCCGGCTTACCTGGCGATGATCGAGGCCGGCGAGCGCCGCCCTGACGCAGCGATTCTGCGCAGCCTGGCCTGGCATCTGGGCATTGGTGGCTGGAGCGAGCCGTCATGAGCCAGGTCAGGATCAGCCGTCAGCACTGGGAGAGTCTGCTGACCGAGCTCGACCTGGCCCGCCGACAACGCCACCTGCTCACTTACCGTGCATTGCTCGAACGCCTCCAGCTACCCAGCCCGGCCATGCAGACACTGACCGCTGCCCTGGAATACCTGGCGCTGCTCGATGCCCGTGCCGAGCAGCCGTTGCGCAGCTCGCTGGTGATCAGCCAGGGCGCCAGCCGCCTGCCGCGTACCGGTTTTTTCGAGTGCGTAGAGCGGTTGGGCAGGTTCAACGGGCCGGTGGATGGCATGGAGGCGGCGTCGTGGCATGCCTCGGAAGTGGTGCGGGTATTCGAGTACCGGTATCCGGAAGAGGCGTGAAACAGGTCGGCAGTGCCGGCCCCATCGCTGGCAAGCCAGCTCCCACAAGGGCTGCGTAACTTCTGTGGGAGCGGGTTTACCCGCGAAGCAGGCGGCGCGCCGCTTTGACGCCAAGCGTTGTATCTGAGGGGCGCAATGCAGTCAGTACAAAACAGTCGCTTTCACATGCGCTGGCCCATCTAGCAACAGGCGCGTTGATCGCGGGCCCGCTCGCTCTGTTGTTCGGTGATCAGCTTGAGCACGTCAATCACTCGCCCCAGCCCCAGGTAACGGCCGCCTTGGGTAATGATGAACGCCTCCTCGATGCGCTGCTGCGCCCGGCCGGTAAGCAGGCGGCTGACCTGCTGCAGCGATTGTCCACGTTCGACCACCACAAAGTCCCTGCTCATCAGTTGGCTGACCGGCGTGGCTGCCAACAGGTTGCAGCCCAAAGGCTTGAGCAGGGCTTCGGGCAACGAATGGCGGTGGACGATGCCACAGGGCTTGCCCTGTCGGTCCAGCACGGCGAGGGAATTGAGGTTGGCTTGGCCGCGGAAGGCTTCCAACACTTGCTGGGTGGCGGTTTCCAGGGGCACCGCCGGCTGCTGGATGAGCAGGGCGCCAAGGTCGGCGCTGTCTTCGTTCAACGCCCCAGGGTTGCCCGGCGCCAGGGGCGGCAGGAACGAGCATTCACGCGCAGCGGTCTCCTGAGGGCGGCCAAGCAGATAGCCCTGCAGCAGCTCGACGCCCATTTCAGCCAATACGGTCAGCTCTTCTGCCAGTTCGATGCCTTCGGCGATCACCTGGGCGCGTGAGGCGCGAGCGATTTGCAGGATCGAGCCGACGAATTCGCGCTTGAGCGGGTCCTGGTGGATGCCGTCGATGAAATGGCGGTCGATCTTCACGTAGTCCGGGCGCAGCTCCGACCATAGGCGCAGGCTTGAATAGCCGGCGCCCAGGTCATCCAGGGCAATCGAGAAACCCATGTCGCGGTAATGGTGCAGGGCGTTGAACAGCAGCTGGAAATCTTCGGTGGGCGTCTGCTCGGTGAGTTCGATGACCACCCGGCTGGGCGACAGGCCGACCTGTTCGAGCATCTTCAGGGTGCGCCCGGACGGGTAGTGCGGTTCAAGCAAGGACTCGGGGGAGACGTTGAGGAACAGCTTGCCCTCAAGGTTCTGCTCGGCAAAACGCCGGCAGGCGGTTTCGCGGCACAGCACTTCCAGTTCGCTGAGGCGCCCGGCCTGGCGGGCGATGGCGAACAGGTTCAGAGGCGAATGCAGCGGGCTGTTGGAGGGGCCGCGACTCAAGGCTTCATAGCCGAGAATGCGCCGTTCGGTAAGACAGACGATCGGCTGGAACAGGCTGTGCACGCTACGTTGAGCCAGGATGGCGCTCAGTGCGCTGAGCTGTTCGGTGACGGTCATGGACTGCTTCCTGAATAGAAAAAGGCCGGGCGTTTTCACGCTCGGCCCTTCTATTTCACGACAGCCAGATGACTGTTTGATGACGGCTCACATTAAATTGCCATCACCTCAGTGCTTGGCCACCGAAGTGCTCAAGCTCAGGTAGTCGAGCAGGATGCGCCCGGTCTCCGACAGGTAGGCGTCGTCTTCCGGCTTGGTGTCGTCCGGCTCGGCCGGCAGCGCGTCCTCGTCCTCTTTCTTCAGCTCTTTGAGCGGTTCTTCGCCCTTGGCCTTGCGGCGGATGTTTTCCAGCGCCAGCTGCTTGGCCTCGATCTGGTCGTGGCGCGCGCGGCGGTCCTGTTCGTTGAGGCTGACGGTCTTCTCGTCCATCAGCTTCTGGGTCAGGGCCAGGCGGTCACGGATGTAGGCAAACTCGGCATCTTTGACGCTGCGCGCTTCATGCTGTGCCTTGAGCTGGGCCAGGTACGGCTTGAACGGGTCGGCCACCGGCTTGATCACCGGGCGGATGGTGTCCCACGGCATGGCTTCGGGCAGGGCGCTTTCGCCGATCTCCTTGGTGTCGATGATCGACGGGTAAGCGATGTCCGGCAGCACGCCCTGGTGCTGGGTGCTCTGCCCGGAAACCCGGTAGAACTTGGCCAGCGTCAGCTTGAGCTCGCCATGGTTGAGCGGCTGGATGGTCTGCACGGTGCCCTTGCCGAAGGTCTGGCCACCGATGATCAGTGCGCGGTGATAGTCCTGCATGGCGCCGGCGAAGATCTCCGAGGCCGAGGCCGAGAGGCGGTTGACCAGCAGCGCCAGCGGGCCTTTGTAGAAGGCACCAGGGTTTTCGTCTTCGAGCACATCCACGCGGCCGTCGCTGTTGCGCACCAGCACGGTCGGGCCTTTTTCGATGAACAGGCTGGTCAGCTCGGTCGCTTCCTGCAGCGAGCCACCGCCGTTGTTGCGCAGGTCGATGACCACACCGTCGACTTTCTCTTTCTGCAGCTCGGTGAGCAGCTTCTTGACGTCGCGGGTGGTGCTCTTGTAGTCCGGGTCCCCGGCGCGATAGGCCTTGAAGTCGAGGTAGAAGGCCGGGATCTCGATAATCCCCAGCTTGTAGTCGCGGCCGTCCTGCTTGAGCTTGAGCACCGACTTCTTCGCTGCCTGCTCTTCGAGCTTGACCGCTTCACGGGTGATCGAGACGATCTTGCTGGTCTGATCGTTCGGCGCATTGCTCGCCGGGATGACTTCCAGGCGTACCACCGAGCCTTTCGGGCCACGGATCAGCTTGACCACTTCGTCCAGGCGCCAGCCGACCACGTCGACCATTTCCTTGTTGCCTTGCGCCACGCCGATGATCTTGTCGGCCGGGGCCACCTGCTTGGTTTTCGCCGCAGGGCCTGCCGGCACCAGGCGCACGATCTTGACCTGATCGTTGTCACTCTGCAGCACCGCGCCGATACCTTCGAGCGACAGGCTCATGTTGATGTCGAAGTTTTCGGCGTTGTCTGGCGACAGGTAGTTGGTGTGCGGATCGTACGACTGGGCGAAGGTGTTGATGTAGGCCTGGAAGATGTCTTCGGCACGGGTCTGGTCCAGGCGCGCCAGCTGGTTCTTGTAGCGCTTGGTCAGGGTTTCCTGGATCTGCTTGAAGTCCTTGCCGGCGATCTTCTGGCGCAGCACCTCATCCTTCACGCGTTTGCGCCACAGGTCGTCGAGCTCGGCCGAGTTCTTCATCCACGGGGCGTCCTTGCGGTCGACCAGCAGGTCTTCTTTGACGGTGAAGTCGATCTTGTCGACGCCCTTGTTCAGCTCGGCCAGGGCGAAGTCCAGGCGCTGCTTCACACGGTCCAGGTAGCGTTTGTAGATGGTGAAACCGGGGTCGAGGTTGCCGCTTTTCAGGAAATCGTCGAACTGCGTCTTCCACTTGTCGAACTCGGCGATGTCGGCCGCGGTGAAGTAGCTGCGCGCAGGGTCCAGCAGCTTGATGTAGCTGTCATAGATGATGACCGAACGGGCGTCGTCCAGCGGCGGCTTGCTGTAGTGGTGGCGCTTGAGCAGCTCGACCACGTTGAGGCTGGCGACGATTTCGTCACGGTCCGGCTGCAGGCTGTCCCACTTGTTGGCGGCGGCCGCATTGCCACCGAGCGTGAGGCTGCCAAGCCCGATGACAAGGGCGAGGGCGGTGCTGGGGAGGAAATGCTTCATGCTGATTCGACGTGTAGGCAATTGATCACGCATAGTAGGCCGTCTTTTCCGTTCGCCGGTTCCATGAAACCGGGAAAATACTGCAAAAAGCCTGGGACGTTGATCCCAGGCTCAGTCATATGATTCAACTATGGAGGCACTGTGAAGGCATTGCAAGGCGTTGACGGACATGTGGCCTGGGTCGAGGCCGAACGCCCGGCCTGTGACGCAGGGCAGGTGCGCATTCGAGTGGCCGCTGCGGGGCTGAACCGCGCCGACCTGCTGCAAAAGGCCGGCCTTTATCCACCGCCGCCGGGTGCCAGCCCGTACCTGGGCCTGGAGTGCGCCGGCATCGTCGAAGAAGTGGGCGCCGGTGCCGACTGGCGCGTGGGTGATCGGGTCTGCGCCTTGTTGGCTGGCGGCGGCATGGCCGAGGAGGTGGTGGTCGATGCCCGCCACGTGTTGCCCGTGCCCGAAGGTCTGAGCCTGCACGAAGCGGCGGCGATCCCCGAGGTGTACGCCACGGCCTGGCTGAACATCTTCCAGCTGGGTGGCCTCAAGGCTGGCGAGAAGGTGCTGGTGCACGCCGGCGCCAGCGGCGTGGGCTCGGCGGCGATCCAGCTGTGCAAGGCCTTTGGGAATCCGGTCTGGGTCAGTGTCGGTTCGCCCGAGCGGCTGGCCTATTGTGAGGCTCTGGGTGCCGCCGGTGGCGTGGTGCGCAATGCCAACCTCGACGAGCTCGAGCAGCTTGGCCCGTTCGACGTGATCCTCGACCCGGTCGGCGCCGGCTATGGCCCGCTCAACCTCAAGCTGCTGGCCCGCGACGGGCGCTGGGTGATCATCGGCCTGATGGGTGGGCGCAAGGTCGAGCTGGACCTGGCGTTGGTGCTGGGCAAGCGCCTTGAGATCACCGGCTCTACCCTGCGCAACCGCGATGATGGGTTCAAGGCCGAGCTGTTGAGTGAACTGGGCCAGCAGGTATGGCCGTTGTTCAGCGAAGGCCGGCTGAAGCCTCAATTGGTAGACACCTACCCGGTCGCCTTCGCCGAGGCCGCCTTTGCGGAGTTGGCCAGCAACCAGGTGTCCGGCAAGTTGGTGCTGGTGATCGATCCGGCGCTGGCCTGACCCCATGCCGGCAGGGTTGGCCATCAGCCCTGCCCGGTGACGTCGAAGTCTCCACCTAGCATTTTTGTCAGTAGGCTAATACCTGGATAAGCGTTTGAATCGCTCGCAGCAAGCAGGTTTCTGGAGGCCCAGTGGGCATCGTGCCTGGTGAATGGGAGCGGACATGCGCGACACACGCGAAGTGCAGTGGCTACAAGCGGACCTGGCGACACCGGATGTTCCAGTCATCATCCGTGACGAGAACGGTGACCCCTACGCTGATGGGTTGTTGCCACGCACGGCGCTGAGCAACGACCTCGAAGTGATCATTGCGCCATGGGCCATGGACCCACAGCTCTCGGACAAAGTGCAGGTCGGTTGGCGGTTCTCAGGCGCGCCTTTCGTCGCGGTCAGTGAATATACCTTCGCACCTCCCTCGGCCCAGAGAACGGTTCATGTACCGCGTCGCTACCTGGAGCACGGGGTCCATGACCTCTCCTACACCGTCAGCCGCCTGGGCAATCTCACCGAATCGCTCAAGCGCACCATCACGGTGGACAGGTTGCCACCCAACGACGGTCAGTCGCCCGATCCCCTGGTACTGCCTGCCGACCTGGTGGGCGAACTGACCGAGGACTACCTGGCGCTCAATGGCCGGCTGCGTTGCGAGGTACCCACGTACGTGGGCCTGAAAGCTCGCGACCGAGCGGTCTTCTACTGGTCCGCCGTGAACCCACCGCCAGGCAACGAGCCGGCCATCGACGAGCGCGAGTTCAGCCAGCAGGACATCGACCGCGGCGAGTTGTTCGTGGACTACGACGCAGCGGCCATCCGCGCGTCCGGCAGCGGGCAGCGCTTCCTCTGGTATCGCCTGCGCGACCTGGCGGGCAACGAGGGCGATGCGTCCCTCGTGACAGCGCTGGAGGTGAGCCTGCAACCCCCTCCGGCGAACCTCAGACCACCTCGGGTACCGCTCAGCGCCCGGGGTCTGATCGACCGTGAACATGCCCGCGAAGGCGCCTCGGGCGAGGGCGGGGTGACCGTCGAGGTCGACGCCTATGACAACGCCGATGCCCAGCAGTGGGTGATCATCGACTGGCACGGTACGCCCTTGCAGGCGCTGGCGGTCGATCCGGCTGCCTTTCCATTGCGTGCGTTCGTGCCGTGGCCGGCGCTGACCGCTGTTGGCCTGGGCCCTGGCGATGCCGTGGTCAGTTATCAGGTACGTCATGGCACCCGTCTGTTGCCGTCACCGTCGATTTCCGTGCCCTTCGACCTGACCGTGGCGGGGCAGGACCACCCCAATGCACCAGCGTTGCTCAATACCCTGCTCGACAAGGTGGAGATCCGTGGCGCCGTCTCCGATCAACCCAACGTGCTCAAGCCGGTCGACCATGGATACGACGCCATCGTCAAGCTGGCGCTGTTCAACGATCCGCAGCCCGGTGATTTGCTGAGCCTGTACTGGGGCCGACAGCTTGCGCCGGTCGACCGCTACAGTGTTCAGCCAGGCGATGTGGCCGGCCAGCCCGTGGACCTGAAGGTCCCGTGGGCAGTGATTGAGCAACAGCCCAACGACCGCGCCCTGCCGGTCTGGTACGGGACCGACAATGGCGTCAACCAGCAACTGTCGCGGGCCACCCTGGTGGATGTGGCGGTGGAGGTGATCCAGGGGCTCAAGGCGCCGGTGTTTCCCGATGCGACGCTTTACGGCTACCTCAACTGCTGCAGCAGGCCGCGGTTGTGGGAGGGCGTGAACGTGCGGGTGGAGGGCGATCCGCGCTTCAGTGTCGGCGATATCATCGAACTGGTGTGGCAGGGCCATGACAACCTGAACGGCTCATCGCCCATCCCTGGCGTCACGGCCCCGTTCAGCAAGCGCGTTGCCACTGCCGGGGGCGCCGTCGATTTTCTCATCCTGCCCTATGACACCTTGATCGCGCCGATGATCGATAACGCGTCTGCCACTGCCCAGTACCGCTTGTTGAAAACCGACGGCAGTGTTGGCGTCTCCGAAATCGACGTCGTCAAGATCATGCGCAAGATGCCCAGCGGAGAGGTCTGCTCGCCCGACCTGGACCTTTGCCTGGGGGCGGGTACCCAGACACCAGGAGAAGGAGGTTAGCAAAGCGCAAACCAGCCCATACGCGATAGCAACCATAGATAGCCATCACCTGTGTGGTCGGCACTTTTTCCAAGTGCCAGTCAGGGTCATCGTTCTTGACAGGAGACAACCATGACCAGAATTCCACCCACTGCTTCCCCGACCCCTGCGCAAGCCAGGACGACGTACGAGAACAAGCGCTACATGCGCGCAACGCTGGTAATGCCGGTCCCTTCGTTCAGTACCCCCCTGCTGCCCGACATCCCTGGCGATGAACCCAACATGCTGCCGCGCCCGCATGGTGTGCCGCTCCCTGTGCAGGTCCCGCTCTTCGACATCACGGGCACTGCGGGCGACATCGTGCGTATCCAATTGCGCTGGAATGGGCAGAGCGTGGGGACCGGTGTGAACCGCACTTTTCCGCTAAATCCGACTGATTTTCCCCTCACCTTGACGCTACCGGCGAGCAGTACCAGCGCCCATGGCAGGTATGAGCTGGGCTACCGCGCGACAATCTTCGGCAATGGCGGCGACTCGGAAACTTTGTCCGTTTTCGTCGACAACGTGGCTCCGAACCTGGGCGTCAAAGGGGCGGATGTTATCTTGCCGCCCGAGGTGGCGGACGGCATTACCCGAGAGTATCTGGACGCCAACAGCAATGAAGTGGAGATCACCATTCCCACCTACCAGGAAATCAAGCTCGAGGACAAGGTCGAAGTCTTCGTTGGCAAGAAATTTCCGGGTGCGCTCCTCGACTCGCTGACGATCAGTGACGTTACCGACCCGATCGTGGCAACTCTCCCCGAGGCGCATTTCAAAGGGGAGGAGGGCCAGTACCTGATTTATTACAACCTGAGCGATCGCACGGGTAACACCGGTCCGGACTCATCTATCAAGATCGTCGATGTGGTTCTGACGTTGGCACCCGACAACTTGAAACCGCCGTTGGTCCCGCAAGCGGATGATGCCGAAGGCATCGATCTGAACGATGCCATCGCGGGCGTCGGGGTGGAAATCGAGGCCTATGACAATGCCTTGAGCAAGGACTTGATCCAGGTCTATTGGGATGGCAAGGCGGTTCCTGGACGGCTACCCGTTATCCCAGGGAGTTTCCCCTTGTTCGCCACCGTGCCATACATCATGGTGCGCGACACGCCTCCCAGCCCAGGGCCGAAGACGTCGAAGGTGACGTATGAGGTGATTCGGGAGGGAAGGGTGTTTCCGGAGGCTGTCGGCCTGGAAGTGGAAGTCGACCTGACCGTGGCAGGGCCCCCTGACCCAGGCCCAGACCCAGATCCAGGGGTGGGTAACCCGGCTCTGGATCTGGTGACTGTGCAAGCTAAAAATACCGCCGACCCGAACAAGCTCGAGCCCGGCGACAACGGTGAGGATGCGACGGCCACGGTGCCACTCTACGCTGGCGCGGCAGCGGGCGAGATCATGCACCTGCTGTGGGCTGGCGAGGAAGTCGCCACGTATGACGTCACTGGCAACGAAGCTCCAGGCGCTGACGTTACCTTCACCATCCCCTGGGCCGACATCGAAGCCAAGGGCAACAGCGCAGCCTTGCCGGTGCGCTATGAAATCAGCAACGCCGACAACCTCAACCGCAACCGCTCACCGATCACGGAGGTTTCGGTCAATGTGCTCACTACCACCTTGCCGGCAGTGAGCTTCCTTCATTGGTACTCCGAGGATCCCTCAGATCCCTTGGAGCCCAAAGTGCTCAACTGCAGTTCTCTGCGCCAGGTCGGAGGCGTCTGGGGGCTGGAGGTGCGCGTGCAGGGCGGGGAGCCGAAGCTGGAAGGCAAGACGTTAACCTTCACCTATCAGGGGTGGGAGGATGACGCGGGCTCCACACCCAAACCTGGTACCGAGGAAAAGAATGTCACCAAGATTCCAACTGCCGATGAGGCGGCCAACGGATTCAGCGTGCTGGTGCCTTACTCCCCGGCCGTGCTGAACACGCTCGATCGTTGGGGCAGTGTGACCTACCAGGTGGTGTTCGACGGATTCCCCATCACTGCGACCCGTGATTTGCTGCGGGTATATATGGCGGTGCCCGGTGGAGGAACTTGCCCTTTGAGTTTCGGCGTGGCGGCTAAACGTAGATTGGCTGCCAAAGGTCGATAGGCAGCCAGCAGGAAGCGGATGACCGAGGCCGGCAAGCGCCTGCCTCGGCCATGCGCAGCAAGGGGGATGATGAATGGAGTGCTCACGAGACTGGTGAAAATTCCTACTGCTAAGAAGGGGGAGGCCTGCATTGTGCCGGCTCACTTCTGCGTAGAGTTCAGCGCTTTTCCTTGCTAGGCAAACACCTGCCATGAGTACACATCCTGAGGAGGGCAAGATGAGCAATGAACGGTACGCGAAGCGGGTCAAGGCAGGTATCACGGCCTGTTGGTTGCTGCTACCCACCACTGCCATCGCCGCCATCGTGGAGAATGGCGACACCTTGACCATCGACTCGACCACCGCACCGACGTTCTATCTGGTCCGCGGGCAGTCGACCCTCAACAGCCAGCCGGGCGCGGTGACCGAGTCGATCGCCATCACCGAAGGTTCCTCGCTCGACATGCGCGGTAGTACCGTGAACGGTGGCACGGACTATGGCGTGATGGTCAGCGAAAGCTCCGCGACCATCAACGCAAGCAGCATCTCCAGCGACTTCATCGGCCTGAATGTCAGCCGCACGCCCGCGGGCACGACCGGCTCGCAGGTGTCGGTAAGCAACAGCACGATCATCGGGGCCGAGGGGGGCGCCGAGGTGACGGGCCTGAGCACCCTGATCCTCGCTAACACGCAGGTGACTGGCAGCGATGCTACGGCCAACGGTATCGACCTGCGCGGCGGTAGCGTCATGGCCATGGCCGGAACGGTGATTACCGGCGGCAAGAACGGGGTCAGCATCTCGCGCGACAGCAACAACGTCGGTGATTTCAGCCTGGCGCTCGACGGCGCCTCGGTGGTGGGGCAGAACGGTGCGGCAATCGCAGTGGTAGGCGGTGTCCAGGCCAAGGTCACGCTGGCCAATGGCAGCTCGCTGTCGGGCGCCAACGACCTGCTGCTGGATGTCTCGCAGGCCTCGGGAGTGGACATGTCGGTGCGCGACAGCGATCTCACTGGCGATTTCCAGGTCCGTGAGGGCAGCGACGCCACCCTGGCGTTTTCCGGCGGCAGCCTGACAGGCGACGTACTGGTCGAGCAGGGCAGCACTGCCACTGTGGCGTTGAGCAGCGGCGCGGTCCTGACCGGCCGCCTGCAGAATGTAAGCGAGGTCGCCATCGCCAGTGGCGCCAACTGGACGTTGGTAGACAGCCAGCAGGTGGAAGACCTGGCGCTCGATGGCGGCATCGTGACGTTTGGTTCGGCCAGCCAGTTCTACCAGCTCGATGTGGCCAATCTGTCGGGCAACGGCACCTTCGTGATGGACGTGGACTGGGCCAGCAACCAGCACGATATGCTCAATGTCACCGGTACCGCCACCGGCAGCCACACCCTGCAGGTGGCCGGCTCCGGCGTCGATCCTGCCAACCCCCAGGCCTTGACCCTGGTGCGCACCGCTGCCGGCGATGCCACCTTCGCCTTGAGCGGCAACCGGCCCGTGGACGTGGGCACCTATTCCTACCAGCTGCAATCCCAGGCCAATGGCGCTGGCGGCAACGACTGGTTCCTCGATCCGAGCAGCAAAACCATCAGCCCCAGTACCCGCTCGGTACTGGCCCTGTTCAACACCGCACCCACCGTCTGGTACGGCGAGCTGACCTCGCTGCGCACCCGCATGGGCGAATTGCGCTTCAACGGGGGCAAGGCCGGCGCTTGGGCACGTTCGTACAGCAACAAGTACGACGTCTCGCCGCTGTCGGGCTTGGGTTACAGCCAGGTGCAGAGTGGTTTCTCACTCGGCGCCGACGCCCCGCTTCCCTGGGGTGACGGGCAATGGCTGGTGGGCGTGCTGGCCGGCCACAGCCGCTCCGACCTGGATGTGTCGCGCGGCACTTCGGGCAGCGTCGACAGCTACTACGCAGGCCTCTACACCACCTGGCTCGACTCGGCCAGTGGCTACTACTTCGACGCCGTGCTCAAGGCCAACCGCTTCCACAACAAGGCCAAGGTCAGCATGAGCGACGATACCCGCGCCAAGGGTGATTACGATAACGTCGGCCTGGGTGGTTCGGTGGAGTTCGGTCGGCACATCGTCCTGGCCGATGGCTGGTTCGTCGAGCCATTCGGTCAGTTGTCGACGGTGGTGATCCAGGGCAAGGACTATGGGCTGGACAACGGCATGCAGGCCGAAGGCGAACAGACCCGTTCGGTGCTCGGCAAAGTCGGCAGTGTGGTCGGGCGCAACCTGCACCTGGAAGGCGGCGCCGTGCTGCAGCCCTATGTGAAGGTGGCGCTGGCCCATGAGTTCGCCAAGGCCAACCGGGTAGAGGTCAATGACAACCCGTTCAACAATGACCTGTCCGGTTCACGCGCCGAGTTCGGCGCCGGCGTAGCGGTGGCGTTCACCGAGCGGTTCTCGGTGCACGCCGACCTGGACTACGCCAAGGGTGAACATATCGAGCAGCCGTATGGGGTCAACCTGGGGCTGCGGTACAGCTGGTAGTCCGTACGCTCATATACCAACGGCGTTTGCATACGAACCCCAGCCTGCGCTCAGGTCTTGCCAGCCTCCTGTCACAAGGTTCTTGCAGCGGCGGCGATTGATCCCGCTACCAGCCGTCGTGGACCAATACAGGCGGTCGCCCATTGGCCAACGCCCAGCATAGGCGGCGTAGATCTGGTTCAGTTCATCGAGGTTGGGCAAGCGCTTACCTTGACTGGCTGCGGCGTTGCTCGCATTGGTGAAGGTGACGTTGCCCAGGCCGATGACGTGAATCACGTTGCTGACAATGACCGCATAGGTGCCAGAGTTGCCCTGGCTGTCCCTCACCGTGATCGAGGCGCTGCCATTGCCCCGGGATGTCACGGTTCCATTGGCATCGACACTGACTACCAGAGGGTTGCTCGAGGTGTAGGAGTAAGGCGCGACGCCGCTACTGGGCACGCGCCTGTATGTGGTGCCCGTAGGCCAGGGGGCGGGGGCCAGGTGCGGATACCCTGGAAGCAGGTACACCCGGCCGCTGAGATTGACAGTGGACGGGTCCAGCGCGAAGGGTTGCCTGACGGTAAAACTGCGTGTATTCGATGACATCCCATCGCTATACCGTGCCACTGCCTTGAGGCTGTGTGCCCCAATTGCCAGGCCGGTCACGGCCCGGCTCCAGTTGCCGGCGCCGTTCACTGTCGTCGTTCCCTTGCTGGTGTTGCCGTCGAACACCTCGACCTGTTCATTGGCTGCCGCGCTGCCGGAGGCCGTCACGCTGGTATCGGTGGTCGAGCCGCCGTTGGCCACTTCCCCTCGCGAGTCACGCACGCTGGTCAGGGTCGGCGCGACCGCCGCCTTCACGGTAAACGACCATAGCCCGGACTCTTTGTCGCTGCCATACACAGCCCGTGCCTTGAGCGCGTGGCTGCCAATAGAGAGCCCAGTCACCTGTCGGCTCCAGTTACCGTTGCCATCGACAGAGGCGGTGCCCTTGCTGGCCGTACCGTCGAACAGAGTGATTTCCTGCCCGGGGGCCGCTGTGCCTGACGCCGTCACCGTGGTGGCATAGGTGCTGCCCTGGTTGCCCACGCTGGCGCCTTGAGGGTCGACCACACGTGTGATGTTCGGCGCCACGTCGGCCGTAACGTTGAACTGCCGCAGGCCGGACTCGGGCTGACTGCCATAACGGGCCCGCACCTTGAGTGGGTGGGCTCCCTGGGCCAGGTTCTGCAGGACAGTGCTCCATTGCCCGTTGGTACCCACTGTCAGCGTGCCTCGGGACTGGTTGTTATCGAACAGTTCGACCTCGAGGTTGGCAGTTCCCGTGCCTGTCACGGTAACGCTCTGCTCGACGGTATAGCCATTGGCCGGTACCTCGCGCCGCGAGTCGCGCACGCTGGCAATGGTCGGGGTGACGGTGGCCGCGACGATGACCTGCCATAGGCTGGACTCGTTGCCCGTGCCATACAGTGCCTTGGCCTTGAAGGCATGCGTGGCCACCGTGAGGCCGGACACCGTCAGGGTCCAGGCCCCAATGGCATCGGTATTGGCCCGCCCTTTGGGCACCGTGCCGTCGAACACTTCGACCTGGCGCCCGGGGCTGGCAAGCCCGTCGAGGGTGAGGGAGGTGTCAATGGTGGTGCCGCCGTTGGCCAAGTTGCCCCGGCTGTCGCGCACGGCAATGATGCTTGGGGTCAGGTTCTCCAGTACCTCGAAGCGCCGCGGTTGCGAGATGTGACCACTGCCGTCCAGGGCATGGGCGGTCAGCACGTAGGCCTTGGGCGCCAGGCTTGACAGCACCAGGCTCCAGCGGCCGTCGGCACCGGCCTGGGCCGGCCCCTTGGACTGATTGCCGTCGAACAGCTCGACCTGCGATTCCAGGGTCGCGGTGCCTGTGAGGGTGACCCGGTTCTGGAAGGTACTGCCGCCATCGGCGATTACACCGTCGGCATCCTCCACCCGGGTAATCACCGGTACCACCCAGTCGTGGTGGGCCTTGAAGGTATAGGGCCGTGGCGGCAAGGGCTGCGCGCCCGTTTCGTCGGCATTGTCGGCGAAGCCAACCTTGCAGCGTGCGATGAGGGGCGTGTCCTGGCCGAGCAGGGCGAGGCTGGCGCGCGGCACCGGCTGGTCAAGGCCGTCACGCACTTGTGTGGCGCTCAATGGTGCCCCATCGAGCAGGTCGATGCGCTGTGGGCCGCCGTTTGCGTTTCTGCCCTCCAGGAACAGCCAAACTCGCTGCCCTGCGATGATGAAGGGCCAGGGAGGTGCGACCGTGCAGCGCGCATCCCCGGCAAATGTGGCCAGGTTGAGCACGTTCGCCTGAGCCTGGGGGATTGCCGGGGTGGGCAGGTGCTCATCGGCGATGGGCGTGATGGTCAGCAGAGTCGGGTCCGACAGGTTCTCGCGGCTGTTGCGCTTGACCACGTATGCCACCGTCACCTGCTGGCCGATGTTGGCGCCGATCACCGTGGCCGGTACCTTGAACTGCACCTGGCCCGAGGCGCTGGCGGGCAGTTGCTGCTCCGGCGGCGTGCCGCTGCCCGGCGTGCCCAGCCACCTCAGGGTGATCAGGTCGCCGAGCTCCATGCTCGGATACCTGACGGTGACCGTCACGCCCGTGCTGGCCTGCATCGGGTCGAGCTGGTTGTTGCTCGCCTCATCCACCACTGGGGGGGGCAGGTCGCCAATCAGTCGACCAATCAGCAGGTTCAGCACGGCTGAATACTCGAACTGCCCGGTGCTGGCCCGTTTGAGGGTGTACAGCACCCGCACGGTGCTGTTGAGGTTGGCCTCGATCAGTTGGCGGACGATGGGGAAGATGACCGGCTTGCCCGCGTTCGAGGTGGTGATGGGGATCCAGTCGTTGGCGCTACCCTCGTTGGCATCGTCGCCCAGCCAGTACCAGGTGAGGATGTCGCCCTTGAGCGTGCCGGAGTAGCTGACGCGCAAGGTCACGTCGCCGGGGTGCAGTTCGGGGTCGAGCAC
This sequence comes from Pseudomonas sp. TWI923, assembly GCF_039673365.1. Classification (NCBI taxonomy): domain Bacteria; kingdom Pseudomonadati; phylum Pseudomonadota; class Gammaproteobacteria; order Pseudomonadales; family Pseudomonadaceae; genus Pseudomonas; species Pseudomonas sp. TWI923. The sequence continues at coordinate 24,029 of NZ_JBDJLM010000044.1, forward strand.
ACCGTCGGCGGCTTCATCCACCGTAGGCGCCGGCAGTTGGGCGGGCAACGGCGCGATCACCACCTTCAGGTGCGAGGACTGGCGGGTCGCCTGCAGGGCCGTTGCATCGTTCATTACCTGGTAGCTCAGGTCCAGACTGCCACCGGCCAGCAGGCCGATGTGCTCGGCGGTCACACCCTGGTAGATCGGTTTGCCCTTTTCGTTGTTCGACACGATGTGGACGACTTCGTGCAGGTGCGGGGTGCCGTCGGCGCGGGAGCCGAGCCAGATGATGTTGATCGCGTCACCGACTTCCATGCCCTCGTAGGCCGGGATCACCGCGTGGGCACGCTCGAGTGTGGCATCCAGACGGTCGCCGATCAGTTCGAAGATCGACGGCGCGGGCAGTGGCACATCACCGACGACGCGGATGTTGGCGCGCTTGGAGGACAGCGGCGGGTCGCCATTGACCGGTGTGAGCACATAGGAGGCGACGATACGCCCTTTGGCGCCCTGGCGGACCACCTGATTGGGGATTGGCACCTCGACCACGTCCGGCAGTTTCACGACTGTTTGCGCAACGGTATCCCTGGCGATTTCCTGGTCGTTGAGCAGGGTCAACCAAGTCACGGTCACTGTATCGCCGTAGGCGAAGGTAGGTGCGCGGGCCACCAATTGCACCGTGGCGTCGGCATCGCCCAGCACGCTCAGGTCGAGGATATCGTTGGGGGCCTCCTTGACGAAGGGCGCATCGAGTTTCCAGGCGCCGGCTTCCACGCCCACCACCGTGCGCAGCGACCAGTCTTCGGAGAAATTGAGCACCTCGTCGCGCACCTGATAGTGCACCAGCAGGCTGGGGCTGTCGCCTGCGGCCAGGATCGTCGCCTGGTCGACGTTCAACATGACCGGGTCACGTCCGCCAGCTTCGGCTTCGCTCACCGTATGCAGCAGCGGCACATTGCCCCAGTGCAACTCGATCACATCCCACGCCGCGCGGTTGTCGTACCAGCCCACCTCCACGGGCACCCCGCGCGCCGCCCAGGCAGCATCCACGCCATTGTCGACCACGTCCTGCGGCAACTTGGGCGCGGGCAATTGCGAGTGCCCTGGCAGATGCGGGTCACGGTCATAGTCGCCCGGCAGGTCCAGCTTGATGCGCAGGCGCAGGGCGATCGAGTCCTCGGGCGTGGCGGTGCCGTTGCGGGTGAGGCGGTACAGCACCTGCTCGGCCCAGCTGTCCTGCGGTTGTTCGCCAGTAGTCAGTTGTTCGAGTACTTGCCCGATCCGATCGGTTTGTCCGTCGAGGAGGCGACAAACCAGCCGGAGCAGTTGCCCGAGATGGCTTGCCCGAGCGCGGACCAGCTTGCGCAGGATCTGGGCCGTCCAGGCATCGGGCAGTGGCAGGAACAGCACGATTCGCGTGTTTTCCTCGCCCGCCACCACCGTGTGGCTGGCCAGCACCTGCCCATCCCAAACGACCTCCAGCCTGTCGTCAGCCTGCATGCGCAGGTAAGGGTCGATGAGCACCAGCAGCCCTTGGGGGAACTGCGTGGCCATCTGCAGATTGATCCCGCCATCGGCGTCGTGCACGGGCGATGGCATGTTGGCGATCAACAACGGGCGAAGTGCCAGGGGCAGGTTGTCGGAGTCCTGTGGCGGTAACAGGTTCAGGGGAGGTTGGCTCATGGGCAAGGCTCCTCGTGTCTGGAAGTAGGCACGCTCGCGCGAGGGGGCGAGCAGTCCGTCGTGGTAGCGGGAGCGCCCGCTGCGAGCTGGTCGGCGGGTCGATAGGAGAAGGTGTCGCCGGCCCCAAGGGTCATGCGCACCACGGGCAGGAACCTTTGGGTCTGGTCATAGAAGTCACGCTGGATGAACTGTGCTTGGGGTAAGCCCGTGCTGTCGCCTAGGTAGTACAGGGCGTCGATGGGCAATCGCTGGGGAATGCCGACAGGCCAGGCCGCCATCATCAGTTCGTTCCAGTCGGTACGGTTGGGGAGTTCCCGCCTGACATCGATGCTCAGCTGGAACTGAGCGGGTGCATTGCTGAACGCACAGCTTTGGCCTGGTGTGCTTGCATAACGAGTCTTCCACTGCTCCACGCTGTGAACGCCGAGCTTTTCGCACTCACCACGGAACGTGCAGGGGTCAGGGCTGCCGGAGGTGCCGGCATTGTAGGGATAGGCGCAGCGCAAGGTGGGACGGTACGCCATCGGGGCACCAAGTTCACGGAAGGTGAAGCCGTAGGGCCGGGAGAACACCGAGCGTATGTCCACATCGCTGCGCGCATAGGAGAACGAGACACCGTTGTTGGCAATGGAGCCTGGGCTCGGGTCCCAGGCGTGGAACGCGGTGGTCGCCAGGTTGGAGCGAAACAGCACCCCGTTGCAGTTGAACGCGGCGCTTCCATCGGCACAGGTGCTGGTGGCGTTGGCGAAGCGCTGCATCAGTTGCTGCGCCACCTGGTAGCCGATGTACAGCTGCTCCTGCAGGTCGAAGCCGAACACCTGGTCGGCCGGTTGGGCGAGGTCCATGCGTAAGACGGGCAGCCAGTCGCCCGTGGCGTCGAACCAGGCGCGTTGGTCCTGCTGGGCGGCCAGCAAGGCGCCCTTGGTGTGCCGATCGTAGACCAGCGCCTGTATCGCCAGCCGCGTCGGGGCCTGGGCGTCCCAGTTGCGCAGCAGCACCTCGACCGGTTTGTCGCGCCGCTCGCCAAGCTGCTCGTGGGCTTGCAGGGTGGAGAGAAATTGCGTGCCATTCTCGGCATTGAAGGCACACTGCTTCGCGGCATCCTGGCCCTGGCTTTGGAAGTGCGCGACCCAGCTGGTGGCGTCGTCGACGCCCAAGGCTGCGCATGAGCCCAGGTCCGCAAGGGCCCGTGCAGCGACCGGCGCGCAACCCATGCTGGGACGCGCCGGAGCATCCGCTGTCGGCAGGGGGTGGCTGCACAGCGACTCGTAAGGTTTGCCCTGGCTCGCGGCGCTGAACAGATCGGCCAGTATCGCGCCATGACTGCTCGGCAGGCTGTCGCTGCCCAGGTCCGCCCGCAAAAAGTGCAGGCGTCGGCTGCCGCGTGCCGTGGCTGCGGCATCGTGTTGCCAGAAGGCACCTGTACCGGGGGCGTCGATCAGCAATACGCCAGTGCATTGCCAGGCCGGCTTGTCGACCGCGCAACGGTTGACCGTGGCGCGGTAGCGGTTGTTCAGCAGCTGTGCGGTTTCCGGGCCGGTGACCGCGCAGGTGCCCTGTTGCCGGCAGGTGGCGGCAACAGGCGCGCTGCCTGGCATCGCCAATGGCGTGGCTTGTCGGGCACAGCCGCCGAGCAACATGACGCCGGTGGCCAGAAGCACCAGGGGTAGGGTAAGACCTTTCATGGTGGAGGCTCGCTCGCTGGTGGGCGTCAGCTGGCCAGGCCAACGGCCTGCAGCATCGTGCTGGTGTCGTGGCCGCTGGCATTGCCGTTGACGTCTGTGCCATTGAGGTCGTAGGCCCAGGCGGTTCCTGCGCCCAATGAGTCCGCGGCCCAGAATGAATAGTTCAGCCAGCCGGCGAAGCTGGCCACAGGCCCAGTCTGTGGGTAGTAGCCCTGCCACAGCGCCTTGAAATCGTCCCGTGTCACTTGGGCAAGCCCAGCCTGGGTACAAGCGGCCTGCATGCCGGCCCAGTCGCACGAGGCGCTGACAAAATGCACCACCCGCATGCCACTGATGGTCAGGCTGTAGGATTGCGTCTGCGCGCTGCTGTCGGTGGCGGTGATGCGGCAGGTGCCGTTGGCCAGGGCAGTCACTTCGCCATTGGCGTCTACCTGTGCGATGTCTGCGTCGCTGCTGGCGTAGGTATAGGGCGCGCGGCCCCAGTCGGCGGCGCGGCGCATGCGGGCTTGCTCCGGCACCGTGGGCGGCGGGTGTCCGGCGATGGAGAGGTAGCCGCTGCCGGTGAGGTCCAACTGCGCGGCTTGGTCGAAACCGCCGGAGACGATGAGGGTCAGCACTGCGGTATCCTGCCCGCCCGCGTAGAAATTTACCTGGCAGGCAACATCCAGCGTGGCGCCGGCAGCGGCGACGAACAGCGCCTTGGGCACGTCGTAGAACACAGGAGGCTCGCCGCGATCGACCATGCCCTGATTGACCACCGTGTAATCGGTGTGCTCGCTCACCGTCAGTTCCACGCGATCACGGTAGGCCATGCCGATCCATACAGGCAGGCGCACCGTGGCGCCTGTGGCAGGCACATCCCGTGGATCCAGCTTGTCGCCGTTCGCCTCGACGACCTCGGGTGCTAGTAACGCGCGGGGGCCGCTGGGGCTGGGTACCGTGGTGCTGGTCAGCCACAGCCACAGCCTTCTGATCCATTCGACGTTCATGCTGTTGTCCTCGGTCGAGTTCAGCCCTGCTTGCGTGTTGCCCAAGCTTGCATGGCTCGGCCAAGTGCCTCGGGCTTGGCCAGGTACGACACCTTGCCGTTGAGAAGAGGCCGCACGCTGGTGTTGTCGCCCCCACCGGCGGCCTGGCCCCAGGTGATCACGCGGCTGTCGGCCGTGAGGGCGGCGAAGCCGTGGCTGTTGGCATACAAGGCGATGACGTTGGTCAACTGCTCGACCTCGGCAGACAGTGTTCCGCCCACGGCGGCAAGGCCCCAGGCCACCACCTGGCCGGTCTTGCGCAGGGCGGCGAAGGCCTTCGAAGAGCCGGCAACCTGGATGATGTCGTCCAGCGCAGCGATTGCGGGAGGCACTACGCCACCGGTGCCCTCGACGCCCCCCCAGGCGACGACATGGCCATTGCCGCGCAATGCGGCGAACGACTGCCAGGTGGACACCACATGAACGATGTCCGTGAAGCCGCCGATGATGCTGTCCAGCGTGCCGCCATAGCTGGCGTTGCCCCAGGCCACCACCTGACCGGTGGCGCGGCGTGCCGTGAAGGCCTGGGCATTGGCGCAACTGAGCTCGACGATATCGGTGAGCGCGGCAATCTCTCCAGGTACCTGACCACCGGCAGTCGCGCTGCCCCAGGCCACCAGCCGGCCATTGCCACGCCAGGCGGCAAAGGCCATGTTGGCGCCGAGCACTTCCTTGATATCCCGGAATCCGCCGATCTCGCTGGGCACGCTGCCGCCGTTGGCGGAGTTGCCCCAGGCCACCACCTCGCCGGCCTGGCGGATCGCGGCGAAGGCGGTGCCGGTTACCGCCAGGCTGCGCAGGTCGGTGAGCACCTTGATCGGGTCCGGCACGGTCGCACCGGCTGCCGCCGTGCCCCAGGCCACCACCGCGCCTAGGTCGTTGATTGCCGCGAACGCAACACTGTTGCCGCAAACCTGGGTATAGGTGCGCGACGGCACTGGGCTGACGCCTCCCTGTGCCGCATTGCCCCAGGCCACCACTTGGCCGCTGTGGGTGCGTCCGGCGAAGGCCGACCCCGTGCAACTGACCTCGTTGATGTCGTTCATGGTGATGATGCTCGACGGTATGCTGCCGCCATAGCCCGGGTTGCCCCAACCGATCATGTCGCCGCTGTCACGATGAGCGACGAAGGCGGCTTCACCAGTGGTGGTGGTGTCCACGCCATTGCCGATCAGGTTGGGGGTATTGAGGATGACCAGGTCATTGGCGGTCTGCACCCGCAGCAAACGGCTCGGGTCGGTGTCGCGCCAGGTGGTGCTCGGCGCGCTCCAGCCGGTATCGCCGGCGTACTGCCATTGGGCGGCCAATGGCTTGCCGGTATTGGCGTCGAGGGCACTCAGCAGCCGCCAGTTGCCCGAGGCACGATAGGAACCGCGTGACCAGCGCGCCCCCATGACTCGCAACGAGCCGGTTACCAGGTCGCTTTTGACATCGTAGGCCGCGGTTGCCGAGGGGCCATCCGTGCCTCCCGCCTGGCGCACGATGCTGTAGTCCAGCTGCACGAGGGCGCCATCGTTGGCCAGGACCAAGGCATGGGGGGCAATAAGCTCGAGCTGGCCATCGGCCGTCGCGGTCTTCTCGAGGACTTGGGTGCCAGGGCCAGGATTGCCGCGCCATTGGAGCACCACTTTGTCACCGACCTTGATCAACGCCTCTGCGCCGATACGCACGGTGGCACCCTGGGGCACCTTGGCCGGGTCGAGTTTGCCGTCCTCGGCTTCGACGATGACCGGGGCCAGCAGGCTTGGCGCGGCACCGCGGCTGACCCTGAACTGCAGGGGCTTGGAGTGCAGGTTCCGGCGAAGGGGCGTCATGATGATTTAACCAATGGCTCGACGGTGTAGGTCACGCTTACATCGGCATCCACCGATTGCTCCGCCGTGGTTTTCTTGAAGTTGCGCTTGACGGGCGCGGTGCCCTCCAAGTCGTTTCCGGATACGGACCTGGCAACTGTCTCTGCCACGCTGCCGGTAATTGCCCAGTCGACGACCAGGCCGTCCCCGACAGCGATGCCAGGCCACCTGGGTACCTCGACGGTCACGGTGGTGCCGGTGATGTCTTCCAGGTTGAGCACGCCATCCTTGATGAGTGCGATCGACGGTGCTTCCAGCTCTCCACCCACCGGCTCGCCCACTTGCAGGGTCAGGAAGTCGGAATTGCTGGTGCCGCCCGCGGCGCGCTTGACCCAGTACGAAACCTTGACCGTGCCGCCTTCGTTGGGGGCGATGTGCGTGCCTGGGACGTAGAACTCGACAGGTTTGCCGACGGTGAACTGGTTGATAACGGTGTAGTCCACGTAGTTACCGTTGATCGAGCCTTCCCAGACGATATGCACCTCGTCCCTGTTCGCCATCAAACCGTACGCGGGAACAACGACCGTGGCCTCTGCCAAGCCCGGATCCAGGGCCCCGCCCTGGGCTTCCGTCACCGTGGGCGCGGGCAGTTCACCGCGTGGTTCGCCAATGAGGAACTGAGGTGTGTGCAGCGATTCGCGGCTCACCAGGTCCAGGCGCCGTGCATCGCTGTACAGCAGGTAAAAGAGCTCCAGCTTGCCACCGTCGATGGGGGTCAGATGGGTACCTGCTACCGGGTAGCGGATGGCTTGCTTGAGATTTGCCTCATTGCTGCTGATGGTGTGGAAGCCCAGGTCAGGCAGGTAAGTGCCCAGGTCCGGCCGTGTACCCAGCCACTGCAGCACGATGACCTGTCCTACAGCCATGCTGTCATCCCATGGGATCATCACGGTGGCCTGCGGCAGCGGTGGGGTGATCACGTTGCCCACGGCTTCAACCACATAGGGGGCGGCCAGGCGCTCTACTTCACCGACCACGGCGACGAACAGGCCCTTGGACTGCAGGCCCGCAGAGCCATCATTCTTGATGACCCGGTAGCTGAAGATGGCTTGGGACTTGGCCAGTTGGCGTACGCCTGTGTTGTTCAGTGAGGCGACGAGAATGTAACCGAGGCGAATGACTTCCACTTCCGGGTACTCGATATTCACCGGTTTGCCATCGCTTGTCGTACCACGCAGCTGCATGACGATCTTGTCGCCTATCGCGATGCTGCCGGCCCGCTTCCGTGGGATGTAGATATTGGCGGTAACTGGGTTGTTGCCCAGCTTCACGAGGTCGAGGGATTCGCGTCCGGTTTCGTTGTCATAGTCGGATTCGACGATGACTGGCGTATCGAGCCGAAGCTCGCCGGTGTCCACCAGGATCCGGGTTTCCGCCGCCCAGTCCTCGGAGCGGTTGTCCACCAGGTCGTACACCTCGAAGGTCAGTGCCAGGCTGTCGGAGTCCCCGGCCTCGAGGATGGTGGCTTCTTGCACCTTGATCGCTATCGCGCTCCCCGCTTCGGCGCTAGTGACCACGTGGTGGACGAAGATCCCGCCCCAGGACAGGCGGATGTCATCGCCTTCGGCCATATGGAGGTAGGGTTGCACGGTGAGCGTCACGCCTGCGGCGGCCTGGGCTTTGTCGACACCGTCATCGATGATCTCCTGTGGCACGCTGAGGATCAGTGCCGAGTGCCCCGGAACATCGCCGTCCTGGTCCTGCCCCCCCGGGCGCTCGAGCTTGATGAGGATCGCTTGCGCAACGGATTCTTCCGGTGAGCCACCGAGCCGCGTGACGCGATACTTGATCTCATGGGCACCACTTGTCAGACGCTCGGGCTTGATGAACACCGTGACGCGCTGGTCAACCTCGGCGGCACTGCCGATGGCCCGCTGGGCCACCAAGCTGTCATCCAGCAGGATGCTCACGCTGTCGCCAACAGCCATGTTGCTCCAGGGTGCGATGAACAGCTGCAAGCCATCGTGAGGGAAGTTTTCCTTGGCCGCGCCCAGGTTGATGCCCCAGGTGCCGGCCGGCAGGCGATCATTCTCGGTATGCCCGGGGATCTCGATGTTATCCAGGGCGAAGTTGGTGGGGATGGTGCCCAGGGGAACGATGGCGTGCTTTACCCGCAATGCGAGGGTGGTGCGGCTGAAGTGTCGATCCACCACATGCGAACCTATGACCCTGCCATCGGCCAGGATCTCGATCACGTCATCTGGGTTGAGCCCGGCGTGCGGGTAGATATAGGTCGTGTCGGCGCTTGGGCCGGCCTGGCCGAACAGGGGTTGGTTCATGGCAACGTCCTTCTTGGCGGTGGGCAAGTGGACGTATTCAAAGCCCCTGCACGGGGCAGTGACAACTGGCAAAAATGCTAGGTGGCGGCGGCTGTATCGTGGCTCTCTGCGTCGTTCCGTTCGCCGGCAAGCCGGCGAACGACGGGTTCAGGACCAGCTCAGGATCGGCCAGTGATTGATCTGCGCATGCTCACGCAACACCGCATCCGGGTTCACCACATGCGGATGATCCACCTTCAGCAGCAACGGCAAATCGTTGCGCGAATCGGAATAGAAACTCGCCCCCTCCAGGTTCTCCTGCTCCTGGTCCAGCCACTCCAGCAAACGGGTGATCTTGCCCTCGCGGTAGGTCAGCACGCCGTGGGTCTTGCCGGTAAAGACGCCGTTGACCGCTTCCAGCTCGATGGCCAGGTACTCGTCCACCCCCAGCCGCGCCGCGATCGGCCCCACCAGGTGCGTACCGCTCGCGGAAATGATCAGGATGCGGTCGCCTCGCTTGCGGTGCTCGGCGATGCAACGGCAGGCATCGCCATAGATGATCGGCTCGATCACCTCCTCGACCCAAGGCTCGACCAGGTGCTCGACCTCTTCCAGGGTGCGCCCGGCGATCGGCTCCAGGCTGAAGGCCATGTAGTCCTCCATGGCCAGGTGGCCCTTGCCGTAGGCCTCCATCAGTTCATGATCGCGCTTGAGGAACGCTTTGCCGTCGACCCAGCCCAGCCGGGCCATCTGTTCGCTCCACAGCGACGCGCAGTCGCCGTGGATCAGGGTCTCGTCCAGATCGAAAATTGCCAATGCCATGGGTTGAATCTCCTTAGGCCACTTCCCGTAGCGCCGTGGGGTCGATCGACAAGGATACACGCTGCCCGTCGGCGTGCAGGTCGGCCGCCGAGCGGTTGAGCACATCCACCACCAGCTCCACGCCGCGCACCTGCACGCGGTAGCGGATGACATTGCCGAGCAGGCTGTGGCTGCGTACCTCGCCGTCCAGCTCGCCGTTCACGCCCAGGGTGATGGACTCCGGGCGGATCGCCAGGCGGCTGGCCACCGGGCGCTGCAGCAGGCGGCTGGCACTGTCGGCATCGAGCAGGTTGTAGTTGCCGATGAAGCCCGCTGCGAACAGGTCGACGGGGGCGGTGTAGAGGGTTTCGGCATCGCCGCTCTGGACGATGCGCCCCTGGTTCATCAGGACGATGCGGTCCGACATGGTCAGCGCCTCCTCCTGGTCGTGGGTGACGAAGATGGTGGTCAACCCCAGCTCGCGCTGGATAGCGCGGATCTGCTCGCGCAGGTGCTTGCGAATGCGCGCATCCAGCGCCGACAGCGGCTCGTCGAGCAGCAGCAGGCGCGGGCGGGTGACCAGCGAGCGGGCCAACGCCACGCGCTGGCACTGGCCGCCGGACAACTGGTGCGGGTAGCGCCCGGCGAAGCTGCCCAGCTCGACCAGGTCGAGCACTTCGCGCACCCGTGCCTGGCTTTCTTCGGCCTTGACCTTCTGCATGCGCAGGCCAAAGGCGACGTTCTGCTCCACGGTCATGTTGGGGAACAGCGCGTAGCTCTGGAACACCATGCCGATCCCGCGTTTCTGCGGGCTGAGCGGCACGATGTCGTGGCCGTCGAGCAGGATATGGCCGCTGTCCACCGGGGTCAGCCCGGCGATGCAACGCAACAGGGTGGACTTGCCGCAGCCCGAGGGGCCGAGCAGGGTGACGAACTCGCCGCGCTCGATCTGGCAGTCGATGTTTTCGAACACCGGGCTGCCGGCGTAGCTCTTTTGCAGTTTCTGTACGCTGACGAAGCTCATGTCAGGTCTTGTCCTTGTTCAAACGGTTGGCGACCCAGGTCAGCACCAGCACGAAGGCGAAATAGGAGATCACCAGCGCGCTGTTGAAGTGGCCGCTGCTGTTGCGCATGTTGTTCAGGTACACCTGCAAGGTCTCGTAGCGGGTGCCCACCAGCAGGTTGGCGAACACGAACTCGCCGAACAGGAACGAGAACGACAGCAGCAACGCCACCATCAGGCCCTTGCGCAGGTTGGGCAGCACCACCAGGAACGCGGCCTGCCAGGTGCTGGCCCCCAGCAGTTGGGCGGCGTCCATCAGGTCGCGCAGGTTGATCGCCTGCAGGTTGTTGGTGATGGCCCGGTACATGAACGGCAGTGCGACGGTGAAGTAGCAGCCGATCAGGATCCACGGCGTACCGACCATGGCCATCGGCCCGCTGCCGTACAGCTGCAGCAAGCCCACCGCCGACACTACCGGCGGCACCGCGAACGGCAGCAGGATCAGCACGTTCATCAGCGCGTCGAGCCGGGGGAAGTGGTAGTGCACCACGAACAACAGCGGCAGGATCAGCACCACCGACAGCAGCAGTGCACCCACGCACACCAGCAGCGACTGGCCGAAGGCGGCGAGGAAGCGCGGCTCGCTCCACAGCGCGATGTACCACTTGAAGGTCAGGCCGCTGGGCAGCAGGGTTGCCGACCAACTGGTGGCCAGCGAGTAGAGCAGGGTGCCGGCCAGCGGCAGCAGCAGGATCAGGAACAGCAGGTAGACCACCAGCTTGTGGTAAAGCCCGCTGGCGGTTTTTTCAGCGCGCATGGTAGCTCCTCTTGAGCAGCCATTGATGGACCACCGTGACCAGGGTCATCAACCCCACCAGCACCATGGCCAGGGCGCTGGCCAGGTTCGGGTCGAGGCTGATGTCGCCGGCTACCAGGCCGGCGATGCGGATCGGCAGCACGTTGAAGTTGCCGGTGGTCAGGGCGTAGACCGTGGCGTAGGCGCCCAGGGCGTTGGCCAGCAGGATGACGAAGGTGCCGAGCAAGGCAGGGGTGAGCACCGGCAGGCCGATATGCCGCCAGAACTGCCAGTGGTTGGCCCCCAGCAACGCAGCGGATTCGCGCCAGTCTTCGCGCAGGGCGTCGAAGGCCGGGTAGAGCAGCAGCACCCCCAGCGGGATCTGGAAATAGGTGTACACCAGGATCAGCCCGGTTTTGGAGTAGATGCTGAAGTCACCGAGCAGGCCCATCTGCTTGAGCAGCAAGGTCAGTGCGCCGTTGAAACCCAGCAGGATGATGAAGGCGAACGCCAGCGGCACCCCGGAAAAGTTGCTGGTCATGTTGGCGAAGGCGCTGACGAAGTCGCGCAGTTTCGAGTCGACCCGGCGCAGCGAGTAGGCACCCAGGGTAGCGATGACGATGCCGAACAGGCTCGACCAGAAGCTGATCTCCAGGCTGCGTTGCAGCGCCTGCAGGTAGAACTTCGAGGCGAACACCTTGCTGAAGTTGGCCAGGCCCCAGCCGCTTTCGCTTTGCAGGCTGTTGATCGCCACCCAGGCCAGTGGGGCAATCTGGAAGATGATGAAGAACACGGCGAACGGCAGCAGGCAGAGCAGGGCCAGGTAGCGGCCACGGGGGCTTGCATTCACTTGAGCAGCTCCCGGCAGACGGTCTTGTCGTGCGCAGCACCGAGCAGCTCGCAGATGGTGCCGCACAGCTCGGTCTGCAGCGGTTTGGCCGCAGGGTCCAGGCTGAAGCCGTCACCAAAGACGAACAGCGGCACCTCGCGCTCCTCGGCCAGCAGGCCATTGTGCGAGCGGTCGTTGTTCATGCCGTGGTCGGCGGTGACCAGCACCTGGTAGCCCTCTTCCAGCCAGCGCGGCAGGTAGTCGGCCAGCAGAATGTCGGCGCTGCGGGCTGCGTTGCGGTACTGGCTGCTGTCCAGGCCATGGCGGTGGCCGGCGTCGTCGATGTTCATCGGGTGCACCAGCAGGAAGTTCGGTGCGTGGCGCCGGCGCAGGTATTCGGCATCGGCCAGCAGGTGCGAATCGGGGTAGTGGTCGGCGTAGTAGAACAGGCCGTGCTGGATCGGCAGCTTGGGCGCGTGGGTGTGGCGGTCGCGCAGCGGGTCGAACGGCGAGCGGTTGTACAGCTCGCTCATCCAGTGGTAGGCCGCCGCCGCAGTGCCCAGCCCGGCCTCGCGGGCGTAGTGGAACACGCTGCGCTGGTTGGACAGGCGGTTGACGTTGTTGTGCACGATGCCGCTGTCGATCGGCGGCACGCCGGTGAGGATGCATTCGTAGAGCGGTCGCGACAGCGACGGCAGCTCGCATTCCACGCGGTACAGCGCGGCGCGGTCGGCCTCGACATAGGCGTGCAGGTGGCCCATGGCGTGGTGGGCGACCTGATGGTTGAGGCCGTCGAGCAGGACCAGGATGACGTTGTGTTGCATGTTCGCTCCCAAGGGATACAGGGCCTCGTGGGAGCGGGCTTGCCCCGCGATGCGCTTGCTCAGGCTACGGCGCCGTCGCGGCTGATGCCATCGCGGGGCAAGCCCGCTCCCACAGGTTTGACAGTGCTTATTCCATCTCGATGATCACCTGCTCCTGCCACTTCTGCGGCAGGGCCTTGGAGGTCGCTTCCCAGGCCGCGGCGTCCTTGATCGGCTGGGCAGCCTTGTACTGCTCGTTGGGCAGCAGCTTGGCCTGTACGTCTGCCGGCAGCTTCAGGTGCTCGGCACGGATAGGCCGGGCGTGGCCCTTGGCCAGGTTGATCTGCCCGGCATCGCTGAAGATGTACTCACGCGTCAGCTTGGCCGCGTTCGGGTGCTTGGCGTACTTGTTGATGATGGTGGTGTAGCCGGAAATCACCGTGCCATCGGACGGGATCAGCACTTCGAAGCGCTTGGGGTCGATCTGCTCGCGGTAGCTCAGGCCGTTGAAGTCCCACACCACGCCGACTTCGATCTCGCCCTTCTCGATGGTCTGGATCGTCGGGTTGGCCAGCGACAGGCGCTTCTGCTGGGCCAGCTTGGTGAACAACTGCAGGCCCGGCTCGATGTTCTTCTCGTCGCCCTTGTAGGCGATGGCGGCGGCCAGCACGCCGTTGGCGGCCTGGGCGGCGGTGCCGACGTCACCGATGGCGACCTTGTACTTGCCCTTTTCCAGGTCGTGCCAGCTGGTGGGGCGCTCGCCTTCCTTGACCAGGTCCTTGTTGATGATGAAAGCGATGGTGCCGGTATAGGCCAGCGCCCAGTGGCCGTCCTGGTCCTTGGCCCAGGCTGGCACCTGCTCCCAGGTGCTTGGCTTGTAGGGCTGGGTCACGCCCTTGGTCACTGCGATCGGGCCGAAGGCGGCACCGACGTCGCCGATGTCGGCGCTGGCGTTGTCCTTCTCGGCGTCGAACTTGGCCACTTCCTGGGCCGAGCTCATGTCGGTGTCGCTGTGCTTGAGGCCGTATTTGCTGGCCAGGTCTTCCCAGGTGCCTTTCCAGTTGGCCCAGGCATCGGGCATGCCCACGCTGTTGACCGTGCCTTCCTTGCGGGCGGCATCTTCCAGGGCCTTGAGGTCTTCGGCCATGGCCGTGGTGCAGAACGCGATGGCCGAACCGAGCAGTGACGCCATGAACAACTTTTTCATCCGAAGCTCCTTGGGTGGGTGCCTTGCAATCGTTGTTATGTGATGAAGCGGTGCCTGCCAACCGTTGGTCTAGGTCAGCAAACCTTGAGCCAAGGTAGGCCGGTTGCGTGACAGTTTGATGTAAGGGGCGGGCCAAGGTAGTGCGCCGCAGGCCCTGGCAATACAGCGTAGACCAGATCGAAAGCCTTGATTCACGGGGGCTGGCCCGGTTCTGGCAAGCCCCGGCAAAAGCCTTTGTCACAGGATGTTCATCAGCCGTGACTAGGCTTGCACTACGCTCCATATGCCCTGTTCTGGGGCTGGACTAGTCCAGATAGGTAACCTTTGATGCAAGCGACGCCACCGCGAGCGGTAACAGCCATCTGCCATGCCCTGCAGGAGCAGATCGAACACGGCCTGCTGGCGCCGGGTGGCAAGCTGCCGGCCGAACGCAAGCTCAGCGAAGTGTTCGACACCACGCGCATCACCCTGCGTGAGGCACTGGTACAGCTGGAGGCCCAGGGCCTGATCTACCGTGAGGAGCGGCGTGGCTGGTTCGTTGCGCCCGAGCGACTGACCTACGACCTGATCGAGCGTAGCCACTTCCATGCGATGGTGCGGGACCAGGGGCGGCTGCCCAGCACCGAGCTGCTGTCGGCGCGGCTGCAGCCGGCCCCGGCGGCCATCTGCGCGCGCTTGCGCCTGCCGGCGTTGTCCAGCGTGGTGCGAATCTGTCGTTTACGGCGGATCGACGGGCGGGCAGTGCTGTATGCCGAGCATTACCTCAACCCGAGCTACTTCCCTGGGATTCTCGAACAGGACCTGGCGCAGTCGCTGACCGAGATTTATGGCCGGGAATACGGCATTCAGTACGGCCAGGTGTGTTTCGAGATCCTGCCGACCGCCTTGCCGGTGGAGGCCGCCGGTGCGCTGAAAGTGTCAGCGGGCAGCCCAGGGCTGCATATCACCCGGGTCAACAGCGACCAGCGTGGGCATCTGATCGATTGCGACCTGGAGTATTGGCGGCATGATGCGATCCGCATCCGCGCCGATGCGACTTGCCCCGCGATGGCCTCTAGCTGGAGGCATTCCCTTCAGTCATTCCACCACCCCCCGCCGTCACCACCTGCACCGACAACCGCGGCGTCGCCAGGTCCAGACCGGCTTCGTCCAACTGGCGCTTCAGCGCCAGGTTGAACGCCCGCGACACCTCCCACTGCTTGATCGGCGCGGTCTTGAACCGCGCCCGCAAGATCGCCGAACCCGACTCGAAGCTCTCTACCCCCTGCAGCTCCAGCGGCGACCAGATGTTGCGGCGCATCAACGGGTCGCTGCGCAGCTTCTGGCCGACTTCGCGAACCAAAGTGATGGCCTGGTCGATGTTCATGTTGTGGGGGATCGCCACACGGAAGATGGCGTAGCCGAACTCGCGCGAGTAGTTCTTGATGCTCTTTATCTCGCTGAACGGGATGGTATGCACGATGCCGTCGATGTCGCGCAGGCGCACGGTGCGGATGGTCAGGCCTTCCACGGTGCCGAGGTGGCCGCCGACATCCACATAGTCATCGATGGCCAGCGAGTCCTCGATGATGATGAACAGCCCGGTGATCAGGTCGGCGACCAGCGACTGGGCGCCGAAACCGATGGCCAGGCCAATGACCCCCGCACCGGCCAGCAGCGGCGTGACGTTCATGCCCATGTTGGCCAGGGCGACGATCACCGCGATGATGAAGATCGCCACGAACATCACGTTGCGGATCAGCGGCATCATGGTCTGTGCGCGGGCGTTGGCCTGGCCCCGGCGCGAGCGCACCAGGGAGTGGTGCACGGCGGTGTCGGCCAGGATCCACACCAGCCAGGCGACGATCAGGGTGCCTGCCAGGCCCAGCAGGCGCAGGCTGATCTCGTGGCCGTCACCTTCGGCGAAGTCGATCATCGACAGGCCCCACACGCGCAACCCCAACTCGATGAAGGCCAGCCAGATGAACAGGTGCACCAGGGCATAACCGAAGTTGCGCAACCGTTCGGTGTACACCGCCTGGCGTTTGTTGGCGCGCTTGGGGTTGGCGGCGTGGCGACGCACCAGGCCGTTGAGCACCATGCACACCACCACCAGCACCGTGCACATCAGCGATTGCCGCAGGGCGGTGCTGGTGTCGCCGGCGGACACGAAGGTGGCGAACAGCGAGACCGCTACCAGCAGCAGCGCCGGGATGAACCAGAAACTGCCGAGGATCTCGATGGTGTCGCTGAGGGTGCGTCGGGTCAGGCGCCGGCTCAGCGGCTGGTTGCGGATCAGGTGGGCGATCGGGCGTCGGAAGCGCAGGATGAACAGCCCGGTGCACAACGCGGCGAAGACGTTGGCCAGGGTGGCCAGGCCATGGGCCAGATGGCTGCCCAGGGCGGTAGTCAGGCGTGGGTCGCTCATCGCCTCGCCGAACGCGGCGAAACTGCCGATCAGCCACAGCGGGCGAAACGCCTGGTGGCGCAGGATGTGCAGGGCGCGGTGGCGGTGCGGGCCGTCGAGCAGCGAGAAGGCGATCACGCAGATGGCCGAAAACAGCGTGCCGACCACCAGCGCATACGCCAGCACCATGGCCATGGATTTACCCAGCGACGGCGGCAGGGCGAAGCTCAGGTAGACGGTGAACACCAGTGCCACCAGCCACGGCCCGAGCTTGCGCAGGGCAAACCTGACCAGGTCCCAGGTGCGTGGGTGCTGCGGTAGTTCCTCGGTAAGGCCGAAGCGCACCCGCACCCGGTGGCCGATCCAGTTGAAGGCGTAGGCCAGCAGGCTCCATACGGCGATGACCGCCGCGAAACCGAAGAGAATGGCCGGCCATTGGTGCACCGGCACCATCAGCGCGGTGAGTTCATCCTGGGCCTGGCTGATTTCCTGCGCCCAGCGGTTGAACGGGCTGGCGTCACCGCTGAACTGCTTTTCGAAGTCATGCAGGGCGCCGCCGATCAGGCCGAGCACGCCTTGTTCGACGGTGGGCTGCGATTGTTTGCTGGCGTCGCGCAGCTTTTTCAGGTCGGCCAACAGCTTGGCGCGCTGCTGGTCGTTTTCCAGGTTTTTGATCACCTCGTCCAGCGACTTGCCCAGCGGCTCCGTGGCCTCGGGCTGGGCGGGCGTGCTGGAGCCAAGCAGGCTCGGCAGGCCAGCGGCGTGCACCGGGGTGACGAACAGGAGAAACAGCAGGAACAGGCAACGCAGGAGGGCAGGCACCGGGAAATCTACCTCAGGTCAAACGATTGACCGAGTGTAGAGGTTTATGTGGGTAGTTTCTCCAGGATCTTCCAGCAGGTCAGGCCGAAGATGCCCAAGGTGCCGATCCACATCATCAGCACGCCGATATTGCGCTCGCGCAGGCTGAAGCCGATGGTCAGCAGCATGAGAAACCCGAATACCGGGATGAACAGCGACAGGAACGGGGACATGGTGCGGCAATCCTTGTGCTTGATGGGCCATGTATCAAGCATAGCGCTTTGCCAGCGAGGCGGATTGACCGGGGGCAGGTGCTGGCCAATGCAGGCCTCATCGCTGGCAAGCCAGCTCCCACAGAGTTCGTGCCACCCTCAAGGCAATGCCGTAATTGTGGGCGCAACTGTCTTTGCAGGAGCGGCCTTGTGTCGCGAAAGGGCCGCGTAGCGCCCCGGCGATTTCTGCTTTCACGCTGAAATCCTGGGGCCGCGTTGCGGCCCTTTCGCGACACAAGGCCGCTCCTACAGCGGACGTGCAAGTCCATTGTGTGGGAGCCGGCTTGCCGGCGATGAGGGCGACGCGGTCTCAGGGCAGTTCGCGGCTGCGGTAGAACGCCGTCAGCACCTTCACCAGGTGCGCCAGGTCATGGCTGCCGCACAGCTCGCGGATCGAGTGCATGGCGAAGGTCGGCAGGCCTATGTCGACCGTGCGCACGCCCAGGTTGCCGGCGGTGATCGGGCCGATGGTCGAGCCGCAGCCCATGTCGCTGCGGACCACGAAGCTCTGCACCGGCACTTCCTCGGCCATGCACAGGTGGCGGAAGAACCCGGCGGTTTCGCTGTTGGTGGCGTAGCGCTGGTTGTTGTTGACCTTGATCACCGGCCCTGCGTTGAGCTTGGGCCCGTGGTTGCCGTCGTGCTTGTCGGCGTAGTTGGGGTGCACGCCGTGGGCGTTGTCGGCCGAGATCATCAGCGAGCGCTGCACGGTGCGTACGTAGGCGTCACCTTCGGGCAACAGGCGCTGCAGGGTCTGTTCGAGCATCGGGCCGTCGGCGCCGCAGGCCGAGCAGGAGCCGACTTCTTCGTGGTCGTTGCACACCAGCAGGCAGGTTTCGTCGCTGTCGGCACTCAGCAGCGCCTGCAGGCCGGCATAGCACGACAGCAGGTTGTCCAGGCGGGCGCCGGCGATGAAGTCGCCGTTCAGGCCGATCAGTGCCGCGTCCTGGGTGTCGTAGAAGCTCAACTCGTAATCGAGCACCACGTCGGCGTTGAGGTCGTGCTCGCGGGCCAGCTGCTCGGTGAGCAGGGCGCGGAAGTCGATGCGCTCGTCGCCCGCCACCTGGGCCAGGATCGGCGGCAGTTCGGTCTGCGGGTTGATCGTCCAGCCTTCGTTGGCGGTGCGGTTGAGGTGGATCGCCAGGTTGGGGATCACCGCGATCGGCAGCTTGAAGTCGATCAGCTGGCTTTCGACCTTGCCGTCACGGCGGAAGGTGACCCGCCCGGCCAGCGACAGGTCGCGGTCGAACCAGGGGGCGAGCAGGGCGCCGCCATAGACTTCGACGCCCAGCTGCAAGAAGCCCTGGCGCTGCAGTTCGGGTTGCGGCTTGACCCGCAGGCACGGGCTGTCGGTATGGGCGCCGACCATGCGGATGCCGCTCATCAATGGCGAGTGCTTGCCGAGCTTGATGGCGATGATCGAGGAGTCGTTGCGGGTCAGGTAGTAGCGCCCGCCAGGCACCGTGGCCCAGCTGTCGCGTTCGTCCAGGTGCTGGAAGCCCGCAGCTTCGAGGCGCTGCACGAGGCTTGCGGTGGCATGGAAGGGCGTCGGGGAGGCCTTGAGGAATTCAATCAGGCCGGCGTTCAGGGCATCGCGCATAAGTCACTCCAATTCGAGCTTCAAGCCGCAAGCTGCAAGCTTCAAGCAAAGGCGGTCAGCAGCGCAAGCGTGTACGCGACCTGCCTTGGCTTTAGCTTGCAGCTTCTAGCTTGAAGCTTGCAGCTTAAAAAGGCGCCGGGCACTCGAACTTCAACCGCTGGCCGGACACCGGGTGGGTAAAGCTCAGCATCGAGGCATGCAGGCACAGCCGTTCATGGGCGGCCAGCGCTTGCGGGTTGGCGTACAGGCGGTCCCCCAGCAGCGGATGGCCGATCGACAGCATGTGCACGCGCAACTGGTGCGAGCGCCCGGTGATCGGTGTCAGCTCGACCCGGCAATGATCGCCGCAGCGTTCGACGATGCGCCAGAAGGTCAGGGCGTGCTTGCCTTGCTCATGGTCGACCACGTGGCGCGGCTTGGTCGGCGGGTCGTAGCGCAGCGGCAGGTCGATGCTGCCGCTGTCCAGTTGCGGTTGGCCCCAGCACAGCGCGGTGTAGGCCTTTTCCGTCTCGCGGTCGTGGAACTGGCGCGACAGTTCGCGGTGGCTGTCGGCGTCACGGGCCAGCAGGATGATCCCCGAGGTCTCCCAGTCCAGGCGGTGGACGATCAGGGCGTCGGGGTAGCCGTTTTCCTGCAGGCGGGTGATCAGGCAGTCCTTGTTGTCATCGGCACGGCCCGGCACCGACAGCAGCAGGGTCGGCTTGTTGATCACTAGGATGGCGGCGTCTTCGTGAAGGATCTGGATGTTCGACAGCGGCATGTTCGGGCGTTCTCTGCAAAGCATTGTGGGAGCGGGGGGGCCCCGCGGGAGGGTGCGAAGGGCCTAGCGCGGGCCGGCCCCTCCCACACAGTGTACCA
>NZ_JBDJLM010000045.1:0-40364 GCF_039673365.1 Pseudomonas sp. TWI923
AGGGCCCTGGTGCGCAGCACCCTTCGGCGTAGCCGAAGGCGCGAGATGTAGACTTGCGCAGCAAGTCGTAGGCCGCGCGGGCCCGGAAGGCACCGGAGCGAGGGGACCCCGAAGCGCAGCGTAGGGGCCGTATGATGGGAGCAGGCGGTTTTGCCTACTTTTTCCAAGAAAAAAGTAGGCCGCCGTAAGGGCGGAAAGGTGACTAAAAGTCGACATCGCCGCTGAATGCGCATACATCTACAAAAACCAACACCTTGAACTCGGACTCAAACTCAAACCGCCAACCGCGAAGTCGACCGCAACACCGCCTCAAGCACACTAAAGTCAATCCACTCCCGCACATCAAACCGCCGCGGAATAAACCCCCACCGGTGCAAAAAATCGGTGAAATCCTGCAACCCCACAATCGACTGCTCATCAAGCATGGTCCGCAAGCGCCGATGCGCATCCTCCCCGTAAGCCGTGGCCACCCAATGCTCACTGGTATTCAGCTCACGGGCCAAAAACTGCCGGGTTTCCTCCGGGTGCGCCCAAGCCCACTGCTCAGCCCGCAACACACTATCGACGATCAGCCGCGCCGCCTCGGGATGATGCTGCAGCAGGTGACCATCCATGGTCAGGGTCCGCGGCGTGCCGTTGTTCGAGCGGATCAACGGGTCAGGGTGCGACCCCGTGTCGATGACCACATGCAGCCCGAACTCGTTGGCCAGGCTCACCGCATGGGCACCCTTGAGGAAGATCGCATCGATGTCGCCGCGCAACAGACCGATCAGTTCGTTGTTGCGCAGGATCGGCCCGTTGCTGGCGTAGGCCACCGTGGTGCCGTGCACGCGGCGGATCTGCTCGTCGCTGTGGGTGCCGCCGTAGGGGTAGTCCACCAGCTCCACGTCACTGACGCTCAGGCCTTCGAGCTTGAGGGCGTTTTCCAGGCCGCGCAGGGCCTGGGCACGGGTGAAATCTATCTGCACATTGGCCCACTTGGGCAGGCCGAAGCGCCGGTGGCGCAGGTCGCGCACGCTCTTCACGCCGCTGTCTGCGGTGGTCAGAATCAACTGCACCTCGTCGCTCCACGACAAGCCGAGCAGGCGCGTGTCGCGCCCGCTGGCGTAGGCCCAGATCGCCGGGATGTTGCCGCCATGGCGCACCGAGTTGGGCAGGTGGTGGTCGTAGTGGGCTTCGCGCACATCGCGCAGCGCCGACTCGCGCAACGCCTGGATATTGGTGCCGTGGGGGCGCAGGGCCTCGGCCAGGCGCCCGGACTCGACAGCAAGGCCGAGCCCGGTCGGTACCGGGCTGTGGGTGTACCAGAGGGTGTCCAGTGGGGTGCTCATCGCAGGTCCTTGCGTGGCTGGTCGGGGGTGTTGCGCAGCAGCGGCAGGACTTCCTGGCCGATGCGCAGGGCTTCTTCGAGGTGCGGGTTGCCGGCCAGGATGAAGGTCGAAAAACCAGCCTCCTGGTACTCGGCCAGGCGTTCGGCGATGTTCTGGTGGCTGCCCACCAGGCCCACGGCCGGGCCGGGCTTGGCCTTGGCGAAACCGGCCCACAGGTTCGGGCCGATGACCAGGTCGTCGAAGCGCTCGAGGTGTTGGTGATAAGCCGTCTGGCGGGCGGCGCCGACCGAGTCGGAGCCGCGGGTGAAGTCCTGGCTGACCCGGCTGGGGCGGTTGCCGATGGCCTCGAACTGCCGGCGCAGGTCACGCCAGGCAGCGTCTTCGGTTTCCCGGGCGAACAGGTCCACGCGCAGGCCGAAGCGCACCTGGCGGCCCTGTTTGTCGGCCAGTTCGCGCACCCGCTCCAGGTGCGGCTTGAGCGCCGCCACCGGCTCCGCCCAGTTCAGATAGACGTCGGCATGCCGGGCGGCAACGTCCAGGGCCGGGGCGGAGAAGCCCGAGAAATACACCGCCGGCTTGCGCTCGTGGCGCAGCTCTTCGGGCAGGCTGCCGTGCTCCAGGCGGTAGACCTCGCCCTCGTAGCTGAACTGCGGGTGGCGCCACAGGCCGTCGATGATGTCGAGGAACTCGTCGGTGCGCCGGTAGCGCTGGTCGTGGTCGAGGAAGTCACCGTGGGCCCGCTGGCTGGCGGGGTTGCCGCCAGTGATGATGTTCCAGTCCAGGCGGCCGTGGCTCAGGTGCTGGAGGATCGCGGCCTGCTGCGCCACGTAGGCCGGCAGCGTCCAGGCGGCCTGGAACGCCACCAGAAAACGCAGGCGCCGGGTTTCCCGGGCCAGGGCCGCGGCGGCGATCCATGGCTCGGGGCCGGTGGGCAGCAGCGCGCCCTCGAAGCCTGCCAGCTCGGCGGCCTTGGCCACCTGGGCGATGTAGTCGATGTAGGTGAAACCGTCGGCGCTGCCGCTGGCCGTGCGGCCGGGGGCGATATGGCCGGGCCGGGCCGAGAAACTGCCACGGTCGTGCAGGTCGGTGCTCAGCTGGTGGCCATCGCTGCCCAGCGGCAGGCGCCAGAAGAATTCACTGCTCATGGATTCGCGTTCCTGAACCAAAGGTAGGGGTGACAAGGGATAGCAATGCC
This sequence comes from Pseudomonas sp. TWI923, assembly GCF_039673365.1. Lineage (NCBI taxonomy): Bacteria > Pseudomonadati > Pseudomonadota > Gammaproteobacteria > Pseudomonadales > Pseudomonadaceae > Pseudomonas > Pseudomonas sp. TWI923. Next base: position 2,527 of record NZ_JBDJLM010000045.1, read on the forward strand.
CATGCCACGCCCCTGGCAGCGGGCCTGGCGAGGGCTTGCCGGTGGCCGCTGCTGCTGGAGCAGCACTGCGTCAGCAACGGCTGCTGGGGTGTCAGCAGCGGCGCGCCGCCCGCGTGCGACGCAGGCCAGCGCGGGCGCGGTTCGGCCCACCTGGCACAGGTTCTGCTGACAGGCCTGGCAGCCATCTACGGCGCTTACCCTTGCCAGGAGTCAACATGAGCCAGATTTCCCCACTTCTCGACGCCGCCATTCTGGCCCAGGTCGAGCAGGCCAAGCGTGATACCGCCAAGGTATTCCGGGTGCTCAAGGACAGCCGCACGCTGACCGCCACCAACACCTTCCAGGCGCACCTGCGGGTGCCCGGCACGGACCTGGTGATCGCCCTGGCCACCCCCAGCCCATGGGACGACGACCAGAGCATCCGTGCCGTGGTCGCCAGCTACGACGGCGTGGTCCACCTCGATGAATACCTGCCCCCGGGCGTGGCGCTCGGCGAAAGCCGCCAGGGCGGCGCGGGCAAGCGCTACGCCGCGGTGCTGCAACAGCGCCCTGAGGTCAATGTAGTGATCCACGTGCACACGCCCTACCTGGGCGGCTGGGCCGGCGCCCACCGCGCATTGCCGCTGGACTACGCCGCCGCCCAGCGCGTCACCCTGGCCCGCGAGCTGCCGGTGTACATCGACCGCCGCCAGCCGGAGTCGGCGTTCATCGTGCAGGTGATCGAGGCCAATCCGCACACCCCGGCGATTCTTGAAGCCAATGGCGGGGCGACGTTCTGGGGCGAGGGCATCCTCAAGTCGGCCAAGTGGATCCTGCTGTTCGAGGAGGGCGCCTACTTCCAGACGCTGGCCGAGGCGGTGGGCGGTGGCAAGCCGTTCGGGCCCGGCGTGCTGGAGCAGCAATGGCGCATGAGCGGGCTGTGGGAGCAGGGCCGGGCGCTGATCGCCGAGGTCTAGCCGCGGGTTGCCGCAGCGCCCGGGGCGCTGCGGTGCTGGCTCAGCCCTGTTTGGCGCGCAGGCCCTTTTCACCCTTGGCCAGGATGGCGGTGTACTCGCCCGGGTCGACGCCGTTGAGGTAGTAGTTGCCGATGTGATGCAGGCGCCAGCGGATCGGGTCATGGGTGGTGTGGGCCCGGGCATCGCGCCAGAAGCGATCGAGGTTCCATTTGCTGAGGATCGCGCTGGCACCCAGCAGCGAGAAGATGTCGCTGGCGATCTTCAGCGCGGCGGCATCGGCATGGGCGCGGGCGGTGGCCACCGCCAGGATCAGTTCGTCCTGCAACGCTTTGTCGTCCTCGTCCTGCAGGTGCTGGTCGAACAAACGGGCGGCCTCGCGCAGCACGGCTTCGGCGCCGCGCAGGGCCACGGCGTACTCGCCGACCTGGCGGATGATGTGCGGCTCTTCCCAGGCATGCTCCACACCGCTTTCCACCCAGGGCCGGGCACGGCTGCGCAGGTACTCGCTGCCGGCCTGCAGGGCGCCGGCGGCGATACCGCTGTCGATGGCCGCGTGGAGGATCTGCGGGAAGGTCAGGCCGGTACGCTTCATCGGCCCTTCGCTGGCGACGAAGAAGTCGTCGTCCACCTCGATGTCGTGGAAGTTGACCGTGCCGCTGACCGAGTGGCGCTGGCCGAAGGCGCGCCAGTCGTCGATCAACTCAAGGCCAGGCGCCGCGCGGTTGATCCACACGCCTGCGGCGCCCTCGCCGTAGCTGGCGGTGAGCCAGATCCAGTCGGCCAGGTAGGCGCCGGTGCAGTAGAACTTGCTGCCGTTGAGCAGCAGGCGGCCGTCGGCGCCACGCGCCAGCTGGGTCTTGATGGCGAACTTGTTCTTGCCGCCGACTTCCGCCAGGGCATTGGCCAGGCGCTTGCCGGCCAGCACGTCGGCGAGAATCCGGGCGCGGGCGGTGGCGCTGTAGCCCTCGATGATGCCGCGCAGCATCACGTTGTGGATCTGCAGGATCTGGCCGACGCCGCCATCGGCGCTGGCGATCAGGCGCACCACCTCGACGATGGTCGCCACCGAGGCGCCAAGGCCGCCGTACTGGCGTGGTACGCCGATGGCGGTGAGGCCGCTGGCGCTGAGCAGCTCGGCCTGGCGGATGGGCAGTTGCTGTTCGCTGTGGGGGTCGCTGGCCAGCTGGCTGATTTCGGTGGCCACTTCGCGGGCTACGGCGATGGCCTCGGCCTCGCTGTGCAGGGTTCTTGTGTGGGGGGTGTGGCTCATGGTGGCTCCTGGGTCGGTTAAGCGAGGCAGGGGCAGGAGCAAGTTCTGCGCCAGCGCCCGCAAACACCCTGGGCACGGGCCTGGCAGCGGCGGGGCAGGGGCTATGAACGGGCCGTTTGCGCAGCCAGCAGCAGCGCACTGCTGGCCAACTGCTGCTGAGGCAGCAATAACCCCTTCAGATGAGGGCAAGGCCCCGGAATACCTGGGCTGCAGGGGTTGGCATGGGCATTGCGATGTGCTCGGCAAACGGCCTAGTCGGCCCTCTCAATCCTGGAGTACTTCATGCCAAACGCTGCCAGCGCGCCTGCGTCGCCGCCCCCGCCTCTGGACCGCCTGTGGTTCACCCGTTGCCCGGTCCCCACCGCCTCCGGGCTGGCCTACAAACTGGGCTGGCTGCAACAAGAGTTCGCCGCCGACGGCATCCGCGTCGACACCTTGCAGGACGCCCGTGAACTGGGTCGCCATCACTACGACCACGAGCTGCCCGGGCTGATCCGCGAGGGCGGCAACGTGCCGGCCCTGGCGGCGCGCGCGGCGGGCTCGCCCACCCGGCTGATCGGCCTGACCTGGATCGAGGAGTGGCAGACCATCCTGGTTCGCCGCGATGCGGGCATCAGCCGCCCGGCCGACCTCAAGGGCAAGCGCCTGGCCTTGCCGGCCTGGAGCGAGGCCGGGCGCCCGGGCAGTTTCGTCCGGGCCATGAGCCTGCACGGCTACAGCAGCGCCTTGAAGCTCGGCGGGCTGGACTTCGACGACGTGCAGCTGGTCGAAGTGCCGCTGGCCAGCCTCGACGACGGGCCGGGGCCGGCCCGCATCGACCACCTGCAACGGCTGTGGAGCGGCCTGGATTACCTGGTGCGCGGTGAAGTCGATGCGGTCTACGTCAAGGGCGGCGCCGCGGCGGATGCGGCGCGGCGCCTGGGCCTGGTGGTGGGTATCGACCTCGACCTGATCGCCGCGCCGCGCTACCGCATCAACAACGGCACGCCGCGGCCGATCACCGTTCACCAACGGCTGCTCGACGAGCACTTCGACCTGGTGGTGCGCTTTCTCGCCCAGACCCTGCTGGCGGCCGACTGGGCTCGGGACAACCTTGGCCCGCTGCGCGCCATCCTCGCCGAAGAGACCGCTTCCGAGCAGGCGGGCATCGAGCAGGCCTACCGGGGCGACTTCCACGCCTCGCTGCACCCGGACTTGTCTGCCGAGCGCCTGGAATACCTGGCCCTGCAAAAGCACTTCCTCTACCGCCATGGCTTTCTCGAACGCGACTTCGAGCTGGCCGGCTGGGCCGACCCACGCCCGCTGCAGGCGGCCCACGAACTGATCGCCCGCCGTCATGGCGCCCGGCTTGGAGTGACACCCGCATGAAACCGCCTTTCCAGTTGCAGCGCCTGGCCTTGCTGATCGCCCTGGGGGCTGGCCAGGCCCTGGCCGCCGACAGCGTGGCGCCACAAGCCGACCCGCAGACCCTGACCACGGTCACCGTCACCGCGCAGAAACGCGAAGAGTCGCTGCAGGATGTGCCGGCGGCCATCTCGGCGGTGTCCGCCGAGCAGATCCGCAACACCGGTGGCGGCTTCACCGCCGGCAAGGCGCTGCAGGATGTGCCGAACGCCATCGCCCCGGAGTTCGCCGGCCACCAGCGGCCGCGCTGGTACATCCGTGGCATGGGCTCGGGTGACATGGCCTCGACCACGGTGTACCCGGTGGGCATCTACACCGACGATGTCTATATCAGCCCCCACGTGGCCACGGGCTTCCCCCTGTACGACCTGGAGCGGGTGGAAATCCTGCGTGGCCCCCAGGGCACCCTGTGGGGCAAGAACACCACCGGCGGGGCGATCAACTTCGTGTCGCGCAAGCCGAGTTTTGCCGAGCCCGCCAATGGCTACTTCAAGGTCGATGCCGGCAACTACGCCTCACGGCTGTACGAAGGCGCCTATGGCGGCAGCCTGGTGCAGGACCGCCTGGCGGCGCGGGTGGCCTTCAGCGAGCAAAGCCGCGATGGCCAGTTGAAGAACCTGGTGGACGGACACACGGTCGGCGATATCCACGACCAGGCGGTGCGCGCGCAACTGCTTGCGCAGATCAGCGAAGACCTGCAAGCGACCCTGCAGCTGCATGCCCGCGACTACCTCGGCCAGGGCATCGCCACCCGTGCCTGGGGCAGCGGCCCCGGCTACACCACGCTGTTCGGCCCGACCCCGGTGCTGGACACCGATGAAGCCGCGTTCACCGGCAAGGCCGAAGACCGCATTCGCCACAACGGCGTGCAACTGGGCCTGAAATGGGAACTGGGCGAGCTGCAACTGGACTCGATCACCGCCTTCGACGATGTCACCGAGAAGGCTCAGGGCCCGAACATGAGCATCTACGAGTTCGGCCGCTCCTATGGCGACGACCACTGGAAGCAGGTGTCCCAGGAACTGCGGCTGTCGTCGCCGCGTGATCAGACCGTGAGCTGGATCGTCGGCACCCACCTGTTCCACGAAAGCCTCGACAGCGCCAGCAGCAGTGCCATCCTGCCGGCGGCCTACAACCAGGCGTTCGACGTCGCCAGCTATGGCCGTACCGACCTTGAGCAGAGCACCACCAGCTACGCGCTGTTCGGCAGCAGTACCTGGCAGGCCACCGATGACCTGCGCCTGACCCTTGGCCTGCGCTGGACCCGCGAGACCAAGGACATCGACCTCGACCGCGTGGTCGCACCCGACGCCGCCAGCGTGTCGGTGGGCAGCAATGCCGACTGGTGGCGCAGCTACAACGGCGCGCTGGTGACCGCCGCACAGCAGGACGACAAACGCACCTGGAACAAGCTGACCTACGACTTCACCCCCGAGTACCAGCTGAACGACAACGCGCGGGTGTACTTCCGTTATGCCAAGGGCTTCCGTTCCGGTGGCTTCAATGGTGGCGCCACGGTGCAGGCGGAAACCTCGGTGGTGTCGCCGGAGACCGTCGATGCCTACGAGCTGGGGATCAAGAGCGAATGGCTCAACGAGCGCCTGGTGGCCAATGCCAACGTCTTCTACTACGACTACTCGGACATCCAGGTCAACGCGGTGTCGGTGCGTGACGGCCAGGTGGTGTCGCTGCTGACCAACGCCGCCCAGGGCGTGATCCGTGGCGCCGAGTTCGAACTGCAGGCGCTGCCGCTGGACAACCTGCACCTGAACGCCTCGGTCGGCCTGCTGCACACCGAACTGCAGGACTTCGTCTCCGGCGGCGTGGACTACTCCGGCAACCGCATCGCCCGCTCGCCGGCGCGCACCCTGTCGCTGGGCGCCCGCTACCGCATCCCGCTGGCCGGCGGCGATGCCGTGACCCTGGAAAACACCTGGCGCTACCAGGGCCGCATCTACTTCCTGCCCACCTCCCAGGAGGACCACAGCGTGTCCCAGGGCGGCTACACCCTGGGCAACGCCAGCGCCACCTACCACTTCGGCGGCGCGCTGGACCTGGATGTCAGCGCCTACGTCAACAACCTGACCGACAAGCAGTACAAGACCGACAGCGTGCCGTTGCCGTTCGACATTGCCTGGGATGCCCGTGGCGACCGGCGCACCTACGGGCTGTCGCTCACCACCAACTTCTGACCGAGCGGGGGACACACCCCGCCTTGGCACCCGAGCCGTCGCGTGCACCCGACGAACCTCTTTTCAAGGAACAACCCTGATGGCGATCAAACTGCTCTGGTACCTCACCGCCCCCGACGGCCCTTACCCGTGGGAGGCCGAGGGCCGCTGGCGAACCGGCTTCAACCACCTCAAGCAAGTGGCCGTGGCGGCCGACCGCCTGGGCTATTACGGCGCGCTGCTGGGCACCGGGCCCAACGCCAACCTGGTGACGGCGACCTCGCTGATCGATGCCACCGAGCGCCTGCGCTTTCTGGTGGCCCAGTACCCCGGCGAACTCTCGCCCGCGGTGCTGGCCCATTACGCGCTGACGTTCGACAAGTACTCGGGCGGGCGCCTGCTGCTCAACCTGGTCAATGGCAACGATGACGGGCTGGCGTCGCTTGGCGTGCATTTCCCCCACGCCGAGCGCTACCAATTCAGCCGGGATTACTGGCGTGCGTTCCAGCATGTGTATGCCGGCCGTACCGAGGCGTTCGAAAGCCCCTACGTCAAGCTTGCCGCCCGTGCGCCGGAGGACGCCGAGCACCCGCTGGGTGGCTGGAACGCCCCACGGCAATTGCCCGGCGTGCCGTTCTGGGGGGCGGGCAGCTCGCCGGCCGGGGTGGCCCATTCGGTGGAGCTGCTGGACGTTTACCTGAGCTTTGCCGACACCCCGCGCAAGCTGGGCGACAAGTTCCGCCGGGTCGCTGCCGAGGCGGCCAAGCTTGGGCGCACCTTGAGCTACGGCACGCGGCTGCAGATCATCGTGCGGGAAACCGAGGCGCAAGCCTGGGCGCATGCCGAGCACCTGCTGCAGCGCACGTCGTTGCAGACCGCACTGGACGCGGTCGCCAGCCAGTTGCCAGCCGGCGAGTCGTTGCACAGCTACCGCAGCGAAGACCCGCGTGTGCAACGTTGCCTGGAGGCTCTGAAGGCCGGGCGCTTGCCGGCGCTGCGTGACCTGGAGGTGTACCCCAACGTATGGACCGGCCCCAGCCTGTTCGGCTTCGACATCCTGCGCCCGGCGGCGGGCACCTACCTGGTCGGCAGCGCCGAACAGGTCGCCGAGCGCCTGCGCGAGTACCAGGCAGAGGGTGTTTCGGCGTTCATCCTGTCGGGCTTCCCGCTGGTGGACGAAGCGCAGCGGGTGGCCGACCTGCTGTTCCCGCTGCTGGAGCTGGACCACGGTTTCGCCGTGACCCCGCTCAACGGCTCCCATCGCCAGGAGGGCTGAGCCATGCGCCAGGTTGCCCAGGGTTCGGCAACGCAGCTGTTGCGCCGTGGTCTGTTGTGGTTCGCGGCGATCCTGCTGCTGGCCTTGTGCGGCCCTTGGCTGGCCCCCCATGACCTCACCGCCTTGCGCGGCGAGGTGTATGGCCCGGTGCTGAGCGGGGCGCCGCTGGGCTTCGATTACCTGGGCCGCGATGTGCTGTCGCGGGTGCTGGCCGGCGGCCGCTCGCTGGTGCTGATGAGCCTGGCCGCCGCTACCTTGGCCTTGCTGGTGGGCACCGTGCTGGGCCTGCTGGCGGGGTTCAGCCGCGGCTGGGCGGACCGCCTGTTGCAGTGGTTGGCCGACCTGTCGCTGGCCTTTCCGGATTTGATCCTGGTGCTGCTGGTGGTGTCGTTGCTCGGCCGTGAGCCGTGGCTGATCGTGGCGAGCGTGGCGTTCGCCTTCTTGCCGGGCACCTTGCGCCTGGCCAGGAGCAGCGCCCTGGCCCTGGCCGGGCAGGAATTCGTCGAGGCGGTGCGACTGTTGGGCGTGCCGCGCTGGCGGATCCTGCTCGGCGAAATCCTGCCGAACATGCTCGGGCCGTTGCTGGTGCACTACGGCAACCTGCTGACCTGGGCGGTCGGCATCCTCTCGGGCTTGAGCTTTCTGGGCTACGGGGTGGCGCCGCCGGCGGCCGACTGGGGCCTGATGATCCAGGAAAACCAGATGGGGCTGCGCCTGCAGCCGTGGCCGGTGCTGTTGCCGGTGTTGTTGATCGCTTCGTTTGCCTATGCCTGCGACCTGCTGGCCGAAGGCGTTTCCCGTTGTTTCCAGGAAGGTAGCCATGTCTGAACACCTACTCACTGTCAGCGGCCTGCGGGTGGCCCTGGCCTCGGGGCGCGAGGTGCTCAAGGGGATCTCGTTGAACATTGCCGCCGGGGAGATTGTTGCCTTGGTGGGCGAGTCTGGCGCGGGCAAGTCGACCCTGGCCCTGGCGCTGTTGGCCCACGCACGGCGCGGCGCCAGGATCAGCGCGGGGCAGGTGCTGGTGGCCGGCCAGGCGCTGCTGGGTTTGCAGGGCGAGGCCCTGCGCCAGGCCCGTGGCGCTCTGGTGGGCTATGTGCCGCAGGATCCGGCCATGGCCCTTAACCCAGCACGGCGCATTGGCAGCCTGCTGCTGGAAACCTTGCGTGCGCATCAGCGCCTGGCTGGCCCCGCCGAGCAGGCGCGGCTGCGCCAGACCTTGGTCGATGTCGGCCTGCCCGACGATGCCGGGTTCCTGCGGCGTTATGCCCATCAGCTTTCGGGCGGCCAGCAACAGCGCCTGCTGCTAGCCTTGGCGTTCGTGCTGCAGCCACGGCTGATCGTGCTGGACGAGCCGACCACGGCGCTCGATGTGACCACCCAGGCCCATGTACTCGAGACCTTGCGCGGGCTGTGCCGGCAGCGCGGGGTGGCGGCGCTGTATGTGTCCCACGACCTGGGGCTGGTCGAGGCGCTGGCCGACCGGGTGCTGTTGATGCGTGACGGTGAGTTGCTGGAGAGTGCCACGGCCACGGCGTTCTTCCGCCAGCCCCGCCATGCTTATGGCCAGCAGTTGCTGGCCGCCATGCCGCAACGCTCGACGCGCAGGCCCCGTGCGCCGGGTGCCGACGCGCTGCTGAGCGTGAGCGGGCTGTCGATCCGCCAGGGCGGGCGAGCATTGCTGAGCGCGGCGGCCTTTACCTTGCACGCGGGCGAATGCCTGGCGCTGGTCGGCGCCTCTGGTTGCGGCAAGACCAGCCTGGCCCGGGCGTTGGTTGGCCTGGGTGATGAAGTGAGCGGGCAGTTGCTGCTGGAGGGTGCGCCGCTGCCCTTGCCCCTGGACAGGCGCGATGCCCGGCAGCGGCGCGCCGTGCAGTACGTGTTCCAGAATGCCTACCGGGCGCTGAACCCTCGATTGCGCATTGCCCAGAGCCTGGCCACGCCGCTGCGCCACTGCTTTGGCCTGGCCGGTGCGGCATTGCAGGCGGCCTTGGCCGAGGCGCTGGCCAAGGTGGCGTTGCCGCTGGAGGTGCTGCGCAAGTACCCCGGCGAGTTGTCCGGGGGTGAGCGCCAGCGAGTCGCCATCGCCCGCGCCCTGGCGTGCAGGCCGAAGGTGTTGGTGTGCGATGAGATCACCTCGGCGCTGGACGCCGCCACCCAGGTGGCGATCCTCGACCTGCTGCAAGGTTTGCAGGCCGAGGGCCTGGCCGTGCTGTTCGTCACCCATGACCCGCAGGTGGTGCGCAGCCTGGCCAACCGGGTGCTGACCTTCGACGCCGGGCGGCTGCTGGAGCGCCCGGCGGACCTTGCGCCTGTGTTGCTCAACCCGCCGTGCGCAGCCGTGGGGTGAGCAGTACCGTCAGCGCATCGGCCAGCAGATTGACCAGCACCACGAAGGCCGCGACCAGGCTGATGCCGGCCTGGATCAGCGGCACGTCACGGCGGCGCAAGGCGTCGTTGAGCAGATTGCCCAGCCCCGGGTAGTTGAAGGCGATTTCCACCAGCAGCACGCTGCTGAAGAACACGCTGAGCACCAGGGCCATGCCCTGCACCAGCGGCAGCAGGGCATTGGGCAGGGCGTGGCGCAGCAGCAGGCGCCAGGGCGCGATGCCGCGCAGGCGGGCGGCGTCGAGGTAGTCACTGTTCCAGGCCTCGATCATGGCCGCCCGTTGCAGGCGCACCAGGTAGGGGGCGGCCGACAGCAACAGGGTCAGCGCCGGCAGGGCCAGGTAGCGGGGCTGGGCCCAGGGCGAACGCTCGCTGTCGAGCAGCGACATGGCCGGCAGCCAGGTGAACACGCTGGTGGCCAGCAGCATGATCAGCAGCACCGCGACGACGAACACCGGCAGCGACTTGAACAGCGCCAGCAGCGGCAGGCACAGGCGGTCGAGCCGACCGTCCTGGCGCAGCGCCAGCAGGCTGCCGAGGGCCAGCGCCAGCAGCAGCGCCGGCAGCGCGAAGGCGCCGAGCAGGGCCAGCGAGGCGCTCAGGCGCTCGGCCAGCAGCGGCACCACGGCGACGTGGGAATCCAGCGACTGGCCGAAATCACCGCGCAGGGCGCTGCCCAGCCAGTCCAGGTATTGGCTGGCCAGGGGCCGGTCCATGCCCAGTTGGTGCCGCAGGGCCTGCACGCTCGAAGCCGGCGCGCCGGGGCCGAGGATCACCCGTGCCGGGTCCGAGGGCAGCAGGCGGATGGCGAGGAACACCAGCAGGCTGATGCTCAGCACCCCCAACAGGCCGGCGCCCAGGCGCAGCGTGAGCCAGCGCAAGGGCCGCATCAGGCGTGCTCCTTGAGCCACAACTGGTCGAAGCGCCAGGTGGGGAACAGGGTCTTCTCGGCGTGCGCGCCGCCCACCCGGCTGGAGACGCCGTCCAGCAGGTTGGCGTAGCCCCATACCAGCAAGCCGCCGCGCTCGTACTGGATACGTTGCGCCGCGTGGACCAGCGGGGTGCGTTTGGCAAGGTCCGGCTCGGCCAGGGCCTTGAGGAACAGCTCGGCGAACTGCGGGTCGTTGAAGTGGGTCTTGTTGGCCACCGACACCGGCGCGTCGGCGTGCAGGGCGCAGGTGAGGAACGGCGCACCGATGCTGCCGCCAGTGCTGAAGGCCCATTCGGTGTGCTGGGGGCCGTTGAAGGTGGCGCTGTCGACCTGGCGCACCTGGACGTCGACGCCGGCGCGCTTGGCCTGTTCGGCGAACACCAGCGCCGAGGTCACGGCGGCGCCGTCCTGCTCGGCCACCAGTTCGACGCTGAGCTGCTCGTGGCCGGCCTCGCGCAGCAGCGCCCTGGCCTGCGCCACGTCGTAGGGGCGCGGCGCAATGCTGTGGTCGAAGGTCGGGTCGTGGGGCGCGTACAGGTCGTTGGCCACCCGGCCCTGGCCGTTCAGGGCGCGGGCCACCAGCTCTTCGCGGTCGGCCAGCAGGCGGAAGGCCTGGCGCACCCGCACGTCATCGAACGGCGCTTTTTGCGTGTTCATGTCGAAGCTCAGCCAGTTGCTGGTCACCGAGCTGAGGGTGTGCACGTTGGGCACGCCTTGCAACAGGCGCAGGTGCTCGCCGGCCAGGGCGTTGGCCAGGTCGATCTGCCCGGCCTGCAGCGCGGCCAGGCGGGCGTTCTGGTCCTTGAAGTCGATGATCTCCAGCTCGTCGGCGTAGGGCTGGTTGGGCTTGTAGTAGTTCTCGAAGCGGGTGAACAGCGAGCGCTGGCCGGGGGTGAAGCTTTTCAGCTTGTAGGGGCCGGCGCCCACCGGGTTGGTTTGCGGGTGGTAGTCCACCGGCACGATGCCGCCGAAGTTGACCCAGGTTTCCGGCAGCGGCACGAAGCCGGCGCCGTCGACGAAGCGGACGCGGATGGTGCGGTCGTCGAGCTTTTGCAGGTTGTTGCGGTCGATCCAGTGCAACAGCGCGGCGTAGGGCGAGGCCAGTTGCGGGTCGGTGAGGCGGCGCACCGAGAAAATCAGGTCGTCGGCGTCGATGGTCTTGCCGTGGTGGAACTCCAGGCCCTGGCGCAGGCGCAGGGTCCACACCTTGCCGTCGGCGCTGACCTCGGCCTCTTCGGCCAGGGCCAGGCGCGGCAGCATGTTTTCGTCCCACTCCCACAGCTTGCTGTACAGGGCGAAGCCGCGGACGATGCCGCCGCCCGTGGGCTTGTGGGCATCCAGGTCGCCGCCGGGGCCGCCGTCGATGATGCCCAGGCGCAGGCGCCCGCCATGGCGCGGGCCGCTGTCGCCGGTGCTGCTGGTGGCAGGGCGCGGGGCCTGGTCGCAGCCGCCGAGCAGCCCGGCGCCCAGCGCCAGGCCGCCCAGGGCCAGGCTGGCGCCGATGAAGCGACGCCGGCCGAAAGGAGGGCGCTCGATCATGCCGGCACCCCCGGGTTGCTGGCCGCTGCCTGGCGGCCGGCGGGGCGGCGTTGCTGACGGAAGTGCGGCAGGATGTGCTCGCCGATGCGGTAGCTCTCTTCCAGGTGCGGGTAGCCGGCGAGGAAGAACAGGTCGATGCCCACCGCGTGGTACTCGCGGATGCGCGCCACCACGTTCGCGTAGCTGCCCACCAGGGCGATGCCCGGCGGCAGGCCGATGTAGCCGAAGCCCGACCAGACGTTGGGGTGGATGAAGAAGTCATCGAAGGCCACGCCTTCGTGCTTGTCGCCGTATTCGTGCTCGAAGCTCAGCTTGCGCGCCGAGCGCAGCCCGGCATGGGCGGCCAGGGCCTTGACCACGCCCTTGGCGATGCCTTCGTCGAAATAGCGCTTGGCTTCGGCGAAGGCTTGCTCGTCGCTGGGGCGGGTGATCACGTCGATCGACAGGCCGAAGCGGATCCCGGGGTTGCCGTGGGCGATGGCGCGCTGGCGCACATCGTCGATCAGGGCGCGGATATCCTCGGGGCGTTCGGCGCGCATCAGGTAGTAGTCAGCGTGCCTGGCGGCCAGCTCGCGGGCTGCCTCGGAGGAGCCGGCGGTGCAGATCAGCGGCAGCTCGGCTTTTTTCTGCGGGCCGCGCAGGCCGCCGCCGTCCGCCTGGTAGTAGGCGCCCTGGTAGTGGAACTGCTCGTTGTGCCAGTAGCCCTTGACCACGTCGAGGAATTCGCTGGCGCGGCGGTAGCGGTCGTCGTGGTCGGTGAAGTCGCCGACCTGGCGCTGGATCACCTCCGAGCCGCCGTTGATGATGTTCCACACCAGGCGATTGCCGCTGGCGCGCTGGTAGGTCGCTGCCATCTGCGCGGCGGCGAAGGGCGAGAAGTGGAAGGGCTGGAAGGCGGTGACGAACTTGAGCTTGCGGGTTTCCCGGGCCAGCAACGAGCAGACCGTCCACGGCTCTTCGCCGCCGGGGGCGTTGACCATCAGCACGCCGCCGAAGCCGTTGATTTCGGCGGCGCGGGCGATCTGGCCGAGGTAATCGATGTAGGTGAAGTCGTCGCCCACGGCAAAGTCGGAGACCGCGCCGCCTTCGCTGGGCGCTGCCTGCCAGTCGCCGCGGTTGCGTGGGTCGCCGGGCAGGTGAAGGGTTTCGCCATGCAGCGGCAGGCGGGTGAAGAAGTCGATGCTCATGGGGCAACTCCGGTGGCGTTCTGGGCAGTGTCGAGGGCCGGCCAGGCGTGCTGCAGGTTCTGTTCGAGCAGGGCCTGGCGGGTGAAATGGGTGGCCAGCGCCGGAGCGATGTCGACTTTGGCGCGGACCAGTTTGTTGTCCAGGGCGTACTGGCTCAGGGCGTTGTAGTGGGCCAGCAGTTGGGCGTCGGTTTTCGGTGCCCAGCGTTGCGCCCACGGCACCGGGTCGCCCTGGCTTTCCCGGCGCAGCACGCTTTCTGGGGTGCCGGCGCGCGAGGCGTAGCGGTAGAAGGCGTCGGCGTTCTGTTCCTGGGCGATCCAGCCGGCGGCGCGCACCCAGGCGTTGGCGACCAGCTGGGTGAGGTCGGCGTGGTCGTTGACGAAGCGGTCGGTGGCCCACAGGTCAGAGACCAGACGCCAGTCGTTGCTGCCTTGCTTGGTCGACCAGATCACCTTGGCCACCTGCTTGTCTTCGAGCAGGTAGCTTTCGCTGAGCAGCACGGCGGCATCGACCTTGCCGGCGGACACGGCGGCGGCGCCCACCTGGGGGTTGAGGTTGCTGATCTTGAAGTCGGCCAGGCTCAGGCCCTTGCTGGCGAGGAACTGGCTGAAGGCGAACTCCCAGGGGCGGCCACGGTGCAGCGCCAGGCGTTTGCCCTTGAGGTCTTCGACAGTGGTGGCGCTGGAGTGGGCCGGCACCACCAGGTAGACGTTGTCGCCGTTGCCGCCGGGCACCACCAGCTTGCCCGGCACGCCGCCGGCCAGGGCGATCACCGAGGGCAGGTCGCCGCGCACGGCGAAGTCCAGGCTGCCGTTGGCGAAGCCTTCGTTGATCTGCGGGCCGGCGTTGGCGTGGGGCAGGGCTTGCCATTGCAGCTCGGCGCCGCGCTCGCGCAGGGCCTGTTGCAGCCAGCCTTCTTCCACGACCCGCCCGGCGATGCCGCCGAACACCGGCTGGCCGCCCTGGGTGAAGGAAACGATGGCGATCCTGACCGGCACCAGCGGTTCGGCCTGAAGTGGCCAGGCGCAGAGCAGTGAGGCGAGGGCGAGCAGGCCGTTACGGCAGAAGGTGAGCATGGGCGCGATCCTTGGACGAGTGCGATGCCAAGGCGTCGGCAAGATGCATGCCAGCGGGTTTTTGCTGGTTTTAGTGGGCTGCAGGCGGCAGGGCTGCTGGTTCGGGGGCAGCTGTTGCTGCTGCACTGCTGCTGGAGCAGCAGTGGGCTGGGTATGCGAAAAAAGGAATATGTAAAGATGAATTTATAATTATTTGGCCTAACAGGGTTTGGGGCATGATGCGCCATGGCACGCTCATCGCCGCCGTTGTAAGGAAACGATCATGACCCAGCTGACCCACCCACACGCCCGTGAACTGACCAAGTCGGTACGCGCCACCGTGCTGGTTTTCAAGGACCCGCGCTCCCAGGAGTTGCTTAGCCGCATCGAGCGGCTGGCGCCCAGTGAAGCCAATGCGTTGATCATTGGCGAAACCGGTACTGGCAAGGAGCTGGTCGCTCGCCATGTGCACCACCTCAGCCGGCGCAGCCAGGCGCCGTTCGTGGCGGTGAACTGCGGCGCCTTCCCCGAGACCCTGGTGGAAAGCGAGCTGTTCGGCCACGAGAAGGGCGCCTTTACCGGCGCCACCAGCAGCAAGGCTGGCTGGTTCGAGGCGGCCAACGGCGGCACCTTGTTCCTCGATGAGATCGGTGACTTGCCGCTGGGCATGCAGGTCAAGCTGTTGCGGGTGTTGCAGGAGCGCGAAGTGGTGCGCCTGGGGTCACGCACGCCGATCCCGATCAATGTGCGGCTGGTGGCCGCGACCAACGTCAACCTGGCCGACGCGGTGGTGGCCGGGCACTTTCGCGAAGACTTGTTCTACCGCCTGCACGTGGCGACCATCCGCCTGCCGCCGCTACGCGAGCGGCCAGGGGACATCCTGCCGCTGGCCGAGTTCTTCCTAGAGGAGCACTGCCAGCGCCTGGGCTACCAGCGTGCGTGCCTGAGCGAGGAGGCCGAGCGCAAGCTGCTCACTCACCCGTGGCCGGGCAATATCCGCGAGCTGGAAAACGCCCTGCACCATGCGCTGCTGGTGTGCCGCCACCAGCGCGTGCAGCCGGGCGACCTGAACCTGGCCGACCTGCGGCCCAACTTGCCGGCAGCGGCAGCGGCCGGCTACGCCGCGCCCTTGGAGGTGAGCCTGGAGGCAGCGCTCAATGCACTGTACGAACAGAACCTGGACAACCTGTACGAGCACATCGAGGCCACCATCTTCCGCACGGCCTACCGCTATTGCCACGGCAACCAGTTGCAGACCGGGCGGTTGCTCAACATCAGCCGCAATATCGTGCGTGCGCGGCTGGAGTTGATCGGCGAGCTGAAGCCTTCAGCCCAGGCGGCCGGCCAGGGGTGAGGCGCTGTGCCTGGTCCTGCTCTATGCTCAAGCCTTCGTCCATAGGGGGTTTGTGATGAAAGCAGTATTAGAGCGACTGGATACGTGGTTGGAAACCAACCTGGACGAAGTACATGCAGACCTGGCGCCAGGCTGCTCGGAGGCCGCGCTGGCCGAGCTCGAAGAGCTGGTTGGGCGGGACTTTCCAGAGAGCTTGAAAGCACTCTACCGGTGGCATGACGGGCAAAAAGGCGAGGCGAGCACTGGGCCGTTCTTTGGGCTGACTTTCCTGCCTTTGGCAGAGGCTCTTAAACATTGGGCGTCGTGGAAGGACCTGGTCGAGGAATGGTCTGACGAAGACATGGCGGCGGCCAGCGACTTCTGCAACTCGGTACCACCGGGTGCCATCAAGCCGCTCTATGCCAGCCGTTACTGGATTCCGTTTGCCTACGACTATGGCGGCAATCACCTGGGGGTGGACCTGGACCCTGCAGAGCACGGCAGCGTGGGGCAGGTCATCAATTTTGGTCGCGATGAAGAAGAGAAATTCGTGGTGGCCAGCTCTGTGGAGGCCTTTGTGGAGTGGCTGGTCGAGCAATTCGAGACCGGCAATGTGGCAATCACGGAGGAGGATGACGGGGAGCGGACCCTGAATACCAAGGTGCCGGAGCTGCATCACTTTCTGGATTCGGTGCAGGTTCTGTTTGCCGAGCAGCGGCCGGGGGGGTGAGCGTGGATACCTTCAACGCCTGGGGTGGCTTGGTGGCAGCGGTGTGACGCCCAGGCGCCTGGCGACAGGTGTGTAGTGCCTCGAAGATCGAGCGTGGGCCGGTGGCTTTTCGTACATCCACAAGGCCGATCAGTCACTGGCCGGCTTGAGTTTCACAGCGGGATCGCCAAGCACCACATAATTGCGCAAGTCATCGCGAGAGGTGCGTAGTGCCAACAACTCGTTGTCATTGAGCTTTCCATAGGCTTTGTCGTTAAGTGCACTGATCAACTCCGTGCTTAAAACCCCCCACTGACTATTGAACGTATCTGTCGCTTGACCTATGCGCTGCCCTGCCATCAAACGTCCCATGACATCACGGAAACCCTGCGTCTGTGTTTGCCCTGTGGTAGCGCGAAAACTCGATGCCCAGGCTCTGTCGACATGACCTATTGAAGCCAGGGCGCCGCCTTGCGCAAGCGACAGCAGGCGTTGCGGTAGTCGAGCTGTCAAAGCTTTCTCGGCTAATCGACCAGGGGCATCAGCGTGCATGCTGAAGTTGTCGAACTCTGGAGTACCGGCACCGTAGCAGGCAAAAAAGAAGTGGATGAGCCCGTGAATGTTGGCATTGTCGGGAACATCGCTCGCGGCGAACCAGTGGTCACTGGAAATGCTGCCGTAGCCGGGCCAATCTTGGCACACCAGGGCTCCCTGGGTTGAGGCCTGGCGGACATCGTCGGCGTTGAACGCCATGCCATGGGTTCCGGTGAACAGTATCGAGGCGGGTCGCTCCATGGCTGTCATCAGTCGGCTCAGGGTTGCCTTGGTCGACTGATCCTGTAGGAACGCGTTGATGCTGAAACCGAATCGTCTCCCCAGTGGTTCACGTTTGTCATCACCTTCGCTCAAGGGGATGGCGACACACTGGTTGAACAACTGCGTGGCACGGTCGAAGTCATGGCAGGTGGCGAACAGGTCGACTTCCCTGCGCGTAAATCGCCAATGATCTTGCTCGAAGTTCACGACGCTCAAGGCATAATTTCGATACTCATCCAGGGAGTTGAAATCCAGGCGGCCAACGCCAGCAACGATATCCAGGGAGTATTGGAAATCAAACGGGATACCGTCAGGTGGCCCGACCAAGGTCAGGTAGTACGGGACATCGTTTGCCGGGTCGATCAAGTTGAGCGTCGCGCCGTGGCGGTTCAACCATTTGCTGGCACTCTCGCCTTTACGGTAGCCATCGATGCCCGAGAAGATACGAAAGCGCTTATCAGCCTGTTGCTGCCTGAGCGTGAGCAGCCCCCCCAACGCTTCGATGTAAGGCGCGGGGTCGACGGCGCTTTCGAATACAAGTCCCCATCCCACATCGGCAAGATTGTCCATATCGTAGCCATATGGGACTGCAAAGGTATTCGTTGCAGGTACGGGGCCGCCGACGCAGTCGCTGATCATGGACTCCTGTTGGAGCTGTGCTGCAACGCTGCCATTGATCTCTGCAGTCAGCGGAAGCCCGGTTGATGCATGGATGCCAAATGCGTAGGGACCATCAAAAGTTTCGTTCATATCGGATCTTCCTTTGGCAGTGCGGCCTGCCAGATCAGATGGGCAACCTCGGGGCCGGCGATATCGCTGTGGGCGCCCGAAATGCCGTCGATCTTGTTGATGAAGTGGCTGCCGTCAACGTTGTAAACCTTGCCGGGGAGCATCGCGTAAGGCTCATCGGCAGCTTTCATGGAAAGGTTCTCGGTGTTGTCTGTGCCGCAGATACCAAAGGCGCCAATTGCGCCGTATCGAGGTAGCGAGGGGAAAGCGTCCTGACCGGCGACGCCAGCCGCCCATGGGTATATCCGTCCTACCGCATAGTCATGTTTGGAGCGAGTGGCAACCAGAGGGCCCTTAACCTTATGTTGGCTCAGGATATTTTCGAAATAACCAGGCGTGCCGTTCTGATAGTTCACTGACGCAGCATACGACCATAGAGAGAGCGCCCCTTGTAGCAGAACGCAGGAATCGATCGGTCTGAGCAGGGGGGCTGCGCCGTCCGAACCCGCAATTGCCGCACTGGCGACGATACAACCGAAACTGTGCCCCATCAGATGGATACGCAAGCCGGGTGATGCGCCTTGTAAACGTGCAAGCAATGGCCTCAGACCGTGTTCGCCAACTGTTTTGGCGCGCTTTTTCATTGTCCAGAACGACAGTTGCCGCAAGGGCGAAAGCAGGCGGTCACCCCACCCATCGAAGGCGAATGGCAGATCGGCTTGCTCGTTGAAGGCGCGATCGGGATCGAAGGCAAGTCGATCCGCCGAACCCTCACCCGGCCGGCCTTCCTCACCCAGTTCCAAGGCTGTATTCAAGGCCATGTAGGCGGTTCGCGCGTCGTCGCTAAGCACCTCCATGCTTGCGTTCTGGCGCAATGCTTCGAACACTGCACGCAGGGCGACGCGGACCTGGGGTGAGTCGCCCAATTGTTCGGCAAAATGATTGACCCAACCCTCGAGCGGTAAGGCAGGCTCGGCTGCAAAACTATCGCCAGCGACCAGAGGGCCTTCACCCCAGGCCAAGCTGGGCCAGTGGAAGCCCAGGTGCAATGATTTGAACCCAGGCCTGCATGCCCGCATCAACGCCTGATCCGTTGGCCTGGCGGCAAAGGCGCTTGTCCAACTGTCAAACTGACCGAAGGCTTTGCTGGCGCCCTGTTGCCAACCGTGGATTCGAACAAATACGTCAGTCGCCTGAGCAGCTGCGTCGAGCAGGTCGTCGCTCAGGTAGCCATTGCTTGCGTCTGGATCTTGGGCGTTTTCAATCCCACGCTCGTCAACCGCCAGCATGAAATAGCTCACGTCGGTGTCGGGAATAGTGCGGTAGGGCATGATCGACCTCCGTCATTGGCATAGTCGTTACGGTCGCTTGCAGGGCTCTGGCTTCTCGGACAAGGTCTGGAAGTATTTTTCGCGTTCGTCTTCGCTGAAGTCACGGCCCGTCGCCAGTTCGCAGGCCCTGTTTATCCAGGTCTGTAACCGCAGGTCCCAGATCGCGGTACCGGAGGCTGATGAAGAGACCAGCCATTGGCCGTCCTTGGCCAGTGTCAGGCTGTTGATCCCGGTGTCATGGAAGTCTTGGCCGATCTCCAGCGGCAGCTGCGAGTCCTTTTGGTACACATACAAGCGGCCATTGCTGTCACCCATGGCCACGGTGCCTTCTTCACTGACTGCCAGTGCGGCCGGCTCCACGGTTGAGGCACTTTGATAGGGTTTGGCTTGGGCGGTGGGGCCGTTCAGTGTGGCGAAGTACAATTGCCCTACGAAGTTGCCGAACCAGAGCGTGTTGCCGGTCGAGTCGAAGGTCAGTGCCAAAACATCACCGCGCTCCTTGACCAGGGTATAGGGTGCCGGCTGAAGTTGCGGGCAACCAGCGGCACTGTCGATCACGCTCCAGAAGCGTACTTTGTCGTTATTGACCGTAGCGAAATCCTGGCTGTTTGGGCGAAATGCCAGAATCCGAATGCTGCGCGGGAAGTCTTCAGGGACTTTGAGTTCGCAGATAATGGTGTGCTCGGGTGATAGGGCCAGCAGCAGGTTCCTGGGCGCGGTTTCTACGCGAAGCACAGAACCTGTTGCGTTGACATGGATTGCCTTGATCTTTTCGGACTTCTTCAGCGGCAAATCGCTCATTACCTGCGCATCGACCAGTTCATCGCTAAAAACTTTCACCTGACTTGCTTGCGCTACAAACAGCGTCTTGGCCAATGGTGCTCGTGCCAGGGACACGATAGTGTCTTCTTCGGCATGGCTGGTCGTTGCCAGCGCGCCGGTAATCGGGGCGATGGTGGAGACCTTGAGGAGGTTCTGGTTTGCGGTGAACAGGCGTGGTACGGCTTCGTCAACGGCCACTTGGGCAACGCCATCCGTATCGGGCAGCAACTGGCCGAAAGGGGGCTTTCCGCCCTCAAGCGAGACGCTAAGCAGATCGCCTTTCTCGGTCGTGATGAAGGCAGACTTGCCGTCCGCCGTAGGTGCGATGCTCACCAATTGTCTTGGCAGTTGAATCACTGTCCTGACCCGTCGCAAGGCTTGGGCGTTGTCAGAAAAAGACCAACGCTTGAGCTGGCCGTCCAGGCTGGCAGAGAGCAGTGATCCGTCGGCCAGGTAAGTCAATTGAACGACGCCACGCTCATGGGCATCCAGGCGCAGGAGCATTTTGCGCGTGGCCAGGCTCCAGATGAAGATTCGTCCTGCACGATTGCCGGCAGCCACGAACTGCCTGTCGGCACTGACGGCGACGCTGTAGAACGCACCTTTGAAGTTGCCCTCCTTCGGAACCGGCTCGAGGTACCCTTTCACCAGCTTGCCGTCGAGGTAGCTGAAAAGTCCTACCCGTTCATCGGCCGAGATCTCGGTTACGGCGACGGAACTGCCTGCATCGAAGGTTGCCAGCGCTGAGACTCGCGAAGGTACCTTCTCACTCCATAAGGGCACCGGGGCATTTAGCTTCGCCGGGTCGATTTGCCAAGCGCCAATGGCACCCCTCTCGAAACCGGCATAGAGAATGTCGCCCCCAGCCGTCAAGGAACGAATTGCGCTCTGCATTCGCCATAAGTGCGGGTCGCCGGCTTTTACCTTCGCTTCTCCAATCAGTTGCCGATTTGCCAGATTCCAGATCTTGATATTCCCTTCGCTGTCACCTGTGGCCAATTGGTCATTGCCGAGCAGGGCCAGGGTGCGAACCCCCTTGGGGTGCGCCTGTTCGAGGGCATTGATGTCCAGCTTCCAGGCCTGAGTGGCGGGTATGCCTTCGCGGACTTCCACGCTATGCCGACCTTCTCCTATTTCAGCCAGCACCAGGCGGGAGGGCTCGAACAATGCCACCCGGGATTTTCCGTCGCCAAGCGCTTCGACCGATTCGATCTGACGCGATTTGTTCAGGTAGTCACTCAGCACCGTTCTGAAATTCAACCCGACATACCGAGGTTCCTTTTCTTGGAACTGCACGCCTACGACCGTTGCAAGTGCACCCAGATCCACGCCAGGTTTGCCACCCAGAATTGATAAAACTCCTGCCTGTACCGCGTTGGCTTTGCGTGCTGCTGCCAGGTTGTTCTGGCTCACCACCCACTGCACACCCATAAACACACCGATGGCCGTAACGATGCACGCAAATGCCCAAGCCCCATGCGAGAACCATTTGCCGGAGTGATACTGACGATACGCTTGCAGAAAGCGCATCTCGACATCTGAAAACTGGTCATCTACCGCAGCTTTGGGGAAGTTGCGAGTACTGCGCGCGCGCAGGGTCTTGAAGTAGCTTGGCTGCTCGCCGCCCAGGTGCCAGGCATGCGCCAACTGTTGCCAGACTTCCAGGTTCTTCAAGCGCCAGGTTTCAATACTGCGCCGAATTGGGCTGGCAAGCCGGTCATGGGCCAACTCGTACCATTCGCCGTCTTCTCGACTTTGACGACGGATAAGGTGAACGCTTTCCAGCGTGGCCAGCTCCGAAAGGGTAGGGCAGTCCTTGTCTGCGGGGTCGATCATCGCCGGTGCCCGCAGGCCGCTGTGAGTCAGTAGCTTCCTGTCGATCCAGTCGCGAAGACGGCTCCCTCTCGGGGCGCGCGGGGCCGTCATGTCCAGGGCCTTATCGCAGTAATCCTGCAATGCGGTTTCGGCGTTGTAGTTGGCCAGATCACTTATGTGGATGCTGCTTACTACCTGATTGCTGCCGGCAAGGCGGTCCCACAAGTCGGAGCAGATGACTTGGAGCAGCACCGGCTCCACCGCATTTGTGGAGCGGACTTCGAGCGCGCCGGTGACAGTGCGCACGCGCATCTTGCTCAATTCGCGCACAAGGTGGACTGCCGCGTCCTCACCGTTCTCGGCTGGAAACTGGACGCCGAGCTTCTCGGTAGGGCCTTTTACCGCCTCGACAGCTTGGTCGGGGGTCAGTTGGGTCAGGCGAAACGTATTGGTAAGGCGTGTGGGAATGGTCTCGCGAAAACTATCCAGCCAGGAGAAGTATTCTTCCCGCATGCTGGCGATAAACCATACCGAGCCCTTGTTCAACAGTTCCCCTAGTTGATTGAAGAAGGTGTGCTGCTGCTCGGCAGTTGCACCATTGGTAAAGACTTCCTCAAACTGGTCAAGGACCAGCAAGGCACGCTTGGCCGGATGGGCTTGAGGGATTTCGAGGCGGCTGAAGTAAGTGCACAGCGTATCCTCGGCAAGTTTCTGGCCAAAACCACACTCTTCCAGCTGCAACAACATGGCCTCGACGGGATGCGTGGTCTCCTTACGGACCGCACGCATGACCGGCAAGACATGAAAGCGCTCTGTCAGCCTCGCCACCAGACCGTTCTGGGCCATGAGCAACGACGTCTTGCCTGCGCCGGACGGTGAATAAAGCACGATGATGCGATCTGCGATCAGCCGCCATTGCAACTCATCAATCTCGGCATCGCGTCCAAACAGATGTTGATGGCTACCGAACGGCCCTGGTCCTACATAAGGATTGTTCATGGCCGCCTCTGGGTACGATTTCTGAGCTCGCAAATGAACGTCGGTACATCTCCCCAATAAAGGCGCAGTTTTTCGGTCTTGGCCTTCAGGTATTGCTCGATGTAGCGTCGTGCGCTGCCTGGGTCGAGAATACTGTTCGGATCCACCTGTACCGAGAGGTGCTCATAGTTGGTGAGCAAGTCACGGCCCTCCAGTTGCAGGAGGCTGCGAAACAGTACCCGGAACTCCCAGGACTCGGCGTGGAAGCCAATGAAAAGCAGTGCACTGCAACTGAGCCGGCAACGGACGAAGGGAGGCACTGCGTCCTTCATGGAGGTAGCTTTGCTCAAATAATCAAAGAATTGGTCTTCCGTCATGACCAGCGTACCGGTTTCGCTCAAGTCGCCGAACAGCTTGACGACAATTGGATACTCGGCTGAGGGCACCTGGTGCGCCGGCACGGGGTTGTCGATCACGTATTGGTCATCGCACCGCTCTGCACTTTCGTTCCAGCGTAATAGACGCACTCGTGGACTGGCGCCAGCCTCCCTCAAGGCGTCGATGAGCAGGTCGCTCGGATCGGTAGTGACGTACAGCGGAAGGCGGTAGTGGGCCAGTACCGCATGAGGGTCGTTTGGGTCGCGCGCTCTTATGTTACGTCCTACGGTGGAGATCAGCCGGTTCAAGTTTTTGATGGCGCGCGCGTCCAGGCTGCGCAACTCATCGGGTACATCATTTGGGAAGCGTTCGAGTATCCGTTTGTAGACACTCCTGCACAGTTCTCGAGTCGGGAAAGGACCCTGCCTGGTAGTAGCAAGGTACTGCGCGATTTGTGGCAGGCCTTCGATGTCTCGCCCGCTCATTGGGTAGCGATACATCTCACCCCAGAGCGCGGCCAACTCTCGTCGTGAACCGAACAGTGTTTCCTGCATCGTCGGCCCAAGGATGGGGGTACATTCGCTTTGGTTCAGGTTGTCGACGATGGAGTCCCAGGGGTCTAGCGCATTGTCATCGTCACCAAACCCGGGCGGGTACCAGATACGTGCACTGTCAAGACGGGTGAAGATGACTGGCATCCACCAGTCTGGGCTGTTCATCACATGAGACCTGGCACTGGCAGCCGCTCGGTCTACCTCGCCATGCTCGGCAAGCTCCTTGAAGAATATGGGCATGAAGATGCCAGCTGTTGCCATGGAGAACTTGCCTTGCATCGCCAATATGGCAGGCACACCTTCATTTGCCAGCATTGGACCAATGGCGGTCAGCGCATCACGGGCAGGTGCGCCTGCGGACGCACTTTGGCATGAGCACAGCACAACCAGGCTGGGCGGTCGATCAAGTGAGGCGATACGCGAGGCAAAATCTTCCCCGGTCACCAGGTCAGCGCTGCCCTGCGCATTCTCCAGCCAGAGCGCCGGGCCTTTTGGCCCCATCATGCCGTGGCACATCAGGTAGAGCACATCGATACCTTCCTGTAGCTGTTCCATCACCGCCTGCAATGTGCTGCGGCCATGCTCGGCGAGGGTGATCGCGCGTACTGGATGCAGCGCCTTCTGGGCAATGTCCAGTTCGCGGGCTACGTCGATGGGCGCAAAGACCTGCGACAGGTCGCCAGGGTTGGCAATGACCAGCAATGCCTTGATGTCCTGTTTGGCGCGCAACTTCGGCAACCTGCATTCGCGGGTGAATAGGTAGCGCGAGAATAAACAGTGGCCATTACGCAATAAGGGAAGGTCCGGGTAGGCGGGGTGGACCAAGGTTTCCCATGGCAGGTTATGCAGGGTCGAAGTGCTCGGATCGACACGTAGCCGTATCCGCAGTGGTACACCGGCCTGGCTGGCGTAATTCTGGGCAGCCATGAACGCATCGCGAACATCGTTATTGGAAAACAATGCGGTTGAAAGTGTCTGGCCCGCAAGTACTGGGTCACCGCTGAACAGCTGAGGGTTGTCTATATTCAACTCGAGGGGCGCGGTGGGCGTGATACTGTCGCCTTCCTTAAAGCGTCTTCGGGCATTGACCTGGTATTTGTGGCTTCCATCCTGAAGAATCACGACCTCAAGTTCGGAATAGCTCCGCATGATACTCACCCGTTGCAACGGTCAAGGTTGTCAGACATGACGCACGAGACAACTCTGCCTGCACATACGACGTTGTTGGCAAGGCTCGACGGGTGGTCGGACTGAGCTTGGTGTCAATCCAAACTGCGGATAGTCCTGGGCAGGTCGGGATCTTTCAATCGGGTGATGATCATGATGTTGGATCCATTGCTGCTCACAATTGGTTTAGCTTCATTGTGAATGGCTGTCCATTGCCATTCAGCGCCTCAGGTTTGAAGTTGCGAAATCCGCCACGCGTACTTGTCATGAAGTCTAAGGGCGTGCGGACTACTTCATTTTCTCATCGACGCCAATAGTCATTCCGCGATCAGCGACAGCTGGCTGACCAGCATGATCGCGCGGGGGGAGGCGTTTCTTTGTTGCCAGGCGACCAAACAGGTTTCACCAGTCAACCAGCTTTCCATCCCAAGCCCAGAACGTCCCACTGTCCTCAGGCCCGTGACTGGCCACCAGCCGCAGGATGCACTGCGCAGCAAAGGCCGGCTCGAACAGCTTGCCCGGTGCCACGTTGGCCTGGAACGGTTGTGACAGCTGGGTATCGGTCGTCCCGGGGTGAATGGCCAGCACCGTCGACGCCGGGTTCAGTCGCTTGAGCTCGATACTGGCGGTTCGCAGCAACTGGTTGAGCGCTGCCTTGCTGGCCCGGTAGCTGTACCAGCCGCCCAGGCGGTTGTCACCGATCGACCCGACCCGAGCCGACAGTGCGGCGAAGGTGGCGGGCTGGTGGCGCAGCAACGGCAGCAGGTGCTTGAGCAGCAGGATCGGGGCGAAGGTGTTGGTGGCGAAACTGGCCAGCAGGCTGGTGAGGTCCAGTTGTGCCAGCGACTTCTCTGCCCGTGCCGGTGCGTCGTGCAGTATGCCCAGGGTGCAGAGCACCAGGTGCAGGTGCTGGCAGGTGGTGCTCACTTGCCGTGCCAGGTTTTCCAGCGCGTGTTCGTCACGGGCGTCACAGTCGATGCGGGCCAGGCGTTGGCCGTGTTGCTGGGCCAGGGCTGCCAGTTCTGGTGATCGGTTTGCCTGGCGCGAAACGGCAAAGACTTGCACGACGTCATTTCGAGCCAGCAACTGCATGCATAGCGCCAGGCCGATGCCCTGGCTGGCGCCGCAGACCAGGGCGTTGGCTGATCCGAGGGGATCGGTGATCAGACTCACAGCAACCTCCGGCTACGTGTGGGCGATTGAGTCGCCCTCGCTTTCAAGGCTCGCTGGTTGAGCGGCTGCCGTTCTCGAGGATCCTGGGGCCGGCTCCTTCCTGACCCAGCACATCCCCCGGGTTGCGCAATGGACAATCCTCCAGCGACAGGCAACCGCAACCAATGCAATTGTCGAGGCTGTCGCGCAGGGCTTCCAGCGTGCGAATACGCGCGTTCAGGTCCTCTCGCCAGGCCGATGACATCTCCCCCCACTGGGCGGCGGTGAGCTTGCTGTTGGGAGGGTAGCGGCCCAGGGCACGCTTGATTTCCTCAAGAGGAATGCCCGTGCGCTGGGCCACCTTGATGATGGCGATGGTGCGCAGCACCAGTGCCGGGAAGCGCCGTTGGTTGCCCGCCGTGCGGGTGCTGGCGATCAGACCCTTGGCCTCGTAGAAGTGCAGCGTGGACACCGGCACGCCGCTGCGTCGGGTGACTTCACCCACGCTAAGCATCCGTGTGCCGTCGGTGGTTTTTTTCGCTGCCACGGCTGTTGGTCTCAAGTTAAGTTGAGCTTTTATAATCCGGGCCGATCTTTCCCGCAATCGTTTCTCCGGAGGATCGCAGCCATGGTGCGCTGGCCGGTGCACACACCCACCGTAGCTATTGGCATAAGCAGCGCGCTCGGGATCGTAAGTTGATAGTCGATTCTGGCGGTGTTGCTCGATCAGATGGCTACTCGAAGCTTGAAGCATCGACGCTTACTGCCATAAAACAAAAAAGGAGCACAAATGTGCTCCTCTCTGTTTTCCCTCACTCAACCCCTCACTCCGCCATCTGCAACGCCGGCAACTTGACCCGAAACGCCTTGGTAATCCCCAGCAGACACAGGAACCCCAACGCCATCCAGCTCAAGCCGATCATGAACGACATGCTCGATAGGCTGGTCCACAACCAGATGGTGGTCAAAAAGCCCAGCGCCGGAATCGCGCCATACAGCAGCCAGTTGCGGCCCCCGCGCAGTTTCTGGTCCACCAGGTAATGCTTGACCACCGCCAGGTTCACCGCCGAGAAGGCGAACAGCGCGCCGAAGCTGATCATGTTGGCGACGGTGTCGAGGGTGATGAACAGGGCAATCAGCGACAGCAGGCTGACCAGCATGATCGCGGTGGCGGGCACGCGCTTTTTGGTCACCAGGCGGCCGAACACCTTCGGCAGTGCGCCGTCGCGGCCCATGGCAAACAGCACCCGCGACACACTGGCCTGGGACACCATCGCCGAGGCGAAGCAGCCGGCGACGTAAGTGGCGGTGAAGGCGGTGACCATCAGCTCGCCGCCGACGCGGCGCATCACGTCCAGCGAGGCGGAGTCCGGGTCTTTGAAGATGGCCCACTCGGGGAACACCATCTGCGCACACCACGACACGATCAAGAACAGCAGGCCGCCGAACAGGGTCACCGCCATGATCGCCAGGGGGATGCGGAACTTGGGGTTGGCGGTTTCCTCGGCCATGGTCGACACCGCGTCGAAGCCCAGGAACGACAGGCACAGCACCGCCGCGCCGGTCATGATCAGCGGCATGTTGAAGCCTTCGTGATGGAACGGCTTGAGCAGCGAAACCGGCTCGGCCTGGGCGCCCATGTTATGGATCGACAAGCCGACGAAGACCACGATGAACACCAGTTGCGCCACCACCAGCACGCAGTTGACCCGGGTGATGGATTCGATGCCGATCAGGTTGAGGAAGGTCACCAGGGCGATGGAGCCGAGCACCCACACCCAGGCGTGCACGGCGGGGAAGTATTCGGCCATGTAGATGCCGATCAGCAGGTAGCTGAGCAACGGTAGGAAGATGTAGTCGAGCAGCAAGGTCCAGCCGGCCATGAAGCCGAAGTAGCTGCCGAAGGCCTTGCGGGTGTAGGTGTACACCGAGCCTGAGAACGGGTGGGCCTGGACCATGCGGCCGTAGCTGTAGGCGGTCAGCAGCATGGCGGCGAGGGTCAGCAGGTAGGCGGTGGGCAAGTGGCCCTTGGTCATCTGGGTGACCAGGCCGTAGGTGGTGAACACCGCCAGCGGCACCATGTACGCCAGGCCGAACAGCACCAGCGCGGTAAGGCCCATGGTTTGCCGGAAGCGGCCGCTTGCGCTGGCCTGCGATGGGGACGGATGGGCGTGAGCATCGGCTGTATTTGTTGTTGTATGCATTGCGAACTCCTGGAAATTGACGACAGGACGCCGCGGTACACGCGGGGCGCGCACCGTCTGGAGAGCTTCACTTGGGGCGGGGGCGGCCGGGGCCGTGCACGCAAGCCGCCCACCCTGGCAGGGGTGGGCGGCGGCTTCAGGTCAGAGCTTGCCGACCAAGCGTGCGGTGCGGTCGACGGCGATGCGGGTCTTTTCCACCAGCTCGTCGAGTTCGCTGCGGGTGGCGATCAGGGCCGGGGCCATGATCATGCGGCCAAGGGTGGAGCGGATGATCACGCCTTCTTCGAAACCGAAGGTGCGGCACTGCCAGGCCAGGTCGTTCTCGTTGGCGAAGCGCTTGCGGCTGGCCTTGTCTTCGGCGAACTGCAGGGCGCCCAGCAGGCCGGTGCCCTGGATGTCACCGATCAGCGGGTGATCGCTGAAGGTTTCGCGCAGCAACTGCTGCAGGTAGGGGCCGGTGTCGTCCTTCACCGTGGCGACGATGTTTTCGTCGCGCAGGGCCTTGAGGTTGGCCACCGCCACCGCAGCGGCCACCGGGTGGCCGGAGTAGGTCAGGCCGTGGGCGAACACGCCGCCGCGCTCCACCAGGGCCTCGGCGATGCGCTTGCTCAGCACCAGGCCGCCCATGGGCACGTAACCGCTGGTCAGGCCCTTGGCGATGGACAGGGTGTCGGGCTGGAAGCCGAAGTATTCGTGGGCGAACCATTCGCCGGTGCGGCCGAAGCCGCCGATGACTTCGTCGGCGCACAGCAGCACGTCGTACTGGCGGCAGATGCGCTGGATTTCCGGCCAGTAGCTCTCGGGCGGGAAGATCATGCCGCCAGCGCCCTGGAACGGCTCGGCGATGAAGCCGGCGACGTTCTCGGCGCCCAGTTCGAGAATCTTCTCTTCCAGTTGCAGGGCGCAGCGCTTGCCGAACTCGGCCGGGGTCAGCTCGCCGCCGGCGGCGTACCAGTAGGGCTCGTCGATGTGGGCGATGTCGGGGATCAGCCCGCCCATCTCGTGCATGAACTTCATGCCGCCCAGGGCGGTGGCCGCCAGGGTCGAGCCGTGGTAGCCGTTCCAGCGGCCGATCATGATCTTTTTCTGTGGCTGGCCGACGACCTGCCAGTATCGGCGCACGGTGCGGATCAGCACCTCGTTGGCCTCGGAGCCGGAGTTGGTGTAGATGGCATGGCTGTAGTGGCCCGGCAGCAGGCTGAACAGCAGCTCGGACAGCTCGATCACCGCCGGGTGGGTGGTGTGGAAGAACATGTTGTAGTAGGCCAGCTGGTCCATCTGCGCGGCGGCGGCGGCGGTCAGGTCGCGGCGGCCATAGCCGAGCTGGGTGCACCACAGGCCAGACATGCCATCGAGGTAGCGGTTGCCGTCGTTGTCCCACAGGTTCAGGCGCTCACCGCGCACCATCACCCGCGGCCCTTCGGCGTTCAGGGCCTTCTGATCCAGGAACGCATGGATGTGGTGGGCGGCGTCGGCTTGTTGGTAGTCCTGGGTCTGGCGTTGCGGTGCGAAGGGAGCATTCATGGCTTTTTCTCTTTCTTGGAAGTCGCGCAAGGGGGATGCAAGCGGGGGCAGGTCCTCTGCTTGAACGGGCGCCGGTCCTGGGCCCTGGGGTTGGAGAAATGCTCCCACACCCGCGCAATCGCCGAAATCACCCGTTTTGGTGAGTGGCGCGTCTTCCAAAAGGCATGTGCCAGATAGCAAAAGGGCCGCTGAGCGGCCCTTGGTTTTTAGTGAGTGAAGGCCTTCAAACTACCCTTGCGGCTGGCCTCATAGGCTTCGCGCGCCATGGGTTGGGCCTGCGGGTTGCCCAGGTCTTCCATGGCCAGGCGGTGCGTCTCCGGCGCGAGGTACGCGGCAAAGGCGCACACGCAGGTGATGAAGAACGCCAGGCCACCGACCACCATTGGGATGTTGTCCGAACCCGGTGGCGCCACCATGGCGAACAGGGCCGGCAGCATGGCGGTGAGCATGGTGCCGATGTTCTGCGCGATGGCCATGGCCGAAACTCGGTAGCGGGTCTGGAACAGCTCTGGGTAGAAGCTTGGGAACACCGCGTTGTAGCCCTGGTAGACCATGCCCCACATGACGATCGAGGCGACGAACGCCAGCGGCACGTTCTGGATGCTGATCGCGTACAGGTAGACGAAGGCCAGCAGGCCCGACCCCAGGCAACCGGCGATCATGGTCGGGCGGCGGCCGATCTTGTCGGAAAGGTTGCCGACGAAGGGGATCACCAGCACCGCGACGATGTTGCCCACCACCGGGATCCACAGGTACACGCTCTTGTCGAAGCCGATGCCGTAGGCCGGCTGCACCGCGTAGGCCGCGCCGAAGATGGTGGCGACCACCGGGATCACGTTCATCAGGGCCATGAACATCACCAGCACCATGTGCTTCCAGCTGTGGCGGAAGGCTTCGCTGATCGGCGACTTGGCCACCTTGTCCTGTTTTTCTTCCTGGACGAAGGCCGGGGTCTCATGCACTTCTTTGCGGATGATGTAACCGGCGATCAGCACCACGGCGCTCATCAGGAACGGAATGCGCCAGCCCCACTCGTTGAACGCTTCGCTGGGCATGAAGTAGGCCAGCGGCAGGAACACCGCCGCCGCCATCACCTGGCCGGCCTGCACACCCTGCAGGGTAAAGCTTGCGTAGTAGCCGCGGCGGCCGAAGGGGGCGTGCTCCATGATCATCGAACTGGCCCCGGAGATCTCGCCGGCCACGGCGAAGCCCTGCACCAGGCGCAGCACCACCAGCAGCGCCGGGGCGAGCAGGCCGATGTCGTGGTAGGTGGGCAGCAGGCCCACGGCCATGGTCGACAGGCCCATCAGGAACATGCACAGCAGCAGCACGTTCTTGCGCCCACGGGTATCGCCCCAGTGGCCGAGCACGAAGGCACCCACCGGGCGTGCCAGGTAACCCACGCCATAGGTGGCCAGCGAGGCGATGATGGCCATCTTCGGGTCGGTGTTGGGGAAGAAGATCTGCGGGAAGATCAGCGCCGCGGCCTGGGCATAGATGAAGAAGTCGTAGTACTCGAGGGCAGAGCCGATCCATCCGCTGGCGGTGGCTTTCTTGGCTTGGGAACTTGAGTGGGCCATGTTGTCTCCGTTGTTCTTGTCAGGGGCCGGTGGTCAGCGCGCGCGGGGCACGGCAACGGGGCTATGGGGAGAAGACGAACGAGGCGATGCGGGTCGCAGGGCGAGGAAGCTGTGCATAGGTCGGTACCCGTTTTATTGAACTTATTATGTGGTGACGTTGGGCTGTACAGCGCAGGTTCCGCCGAACGACCGGCGTGGCAGCAAGAAAGGCCGACGGGCCTGCGACTGGTGTTCATGGTTGTTCACGGGGCGGGGTGAATCAATTCGTCGAAACGGGTTTTGTTCGGTAATCGAACAAAAACTAACTGTTTCGTACAAAGTGCATTGCCGGGGCGACTTTACCTGCGAATAATCGATCGTGCCAGCTGATCGCGGGGCAAGCCCGCTCCCACAGTTGCCAGTCGTGGGAGCGGCGGTGCGCCGATGCGACTTGCCCCGCGATGAGTTCATTGCACACCCCCAATAACAAGGAACACCCGCCATGCTGCGTTCGATCGCCACCGTGTCCCTCAGCGGCACCCTGCCAGAGAAACTCGAAGCCATCGCCGCCGCGGGCTTCGACGGCGTCGAGATCTTCGAAAACGACCTGCTGTATTACGCCGGCAGCCCCCGCGAGATCCGCCAGATGTGCGCCGATCTGGGGCTGGCCATCACCCTGTTCCAGCCGTTTCGCGATTTCGAGGGTTGCCGGCGCGAGCGCCTGCACAAGAACCTCGACCGCGCCGAGCGCAAGTTCGACCTGATGCAGGAGCTGGGCACCGACCTGGTGCTGGTGTGCAGCAACGTGCAGCCCGATGCCCTGGGCGATGAGCAACTGCTGGTGGACGACCTGCGCCTGCTCGCCGAGCACGCAGGCCGTCGTGGCCTGCGCATCGGCTACGAGGCGTTGGCCTGGGGCCGCCACGTCAACACCTACCAGCAGGTGTGGAACCTGGTGCGTCAGGCTGACCACGCGGCACTGGGGGTGATCCTCGACAGTTTCCATACCCTGTCGCTCAAGGGCGACCCGAGCGCCATCCGCGATATCCCGGGCGACAAGATCTTCTTCGTGCAGATGGCCGATGCGCCGATCCTGGCCATGGATGTGCTGGAGTGGAGCCGGCATTTCCGCTGCTTCCCGGGGCAGGGCGAGATGGACCTGGCCGGTTTCCTTGCGCCGATCCTGGCCACGGGCTACCGCGGGCCGTTGTCGCTGGAGGTGTTCAACGACGGCTTCCGCGCCGCGCCCCCTCGGCAGAATGCCGCCGATGGCCTGCGCTCGCTTTTGTACCTGGAAGAGAAGACTCGCCTGCAGCTGGAGCGCGAGGCGCGGGCCGTGGAGCCGGGCGTGCTGTTTGCGCCGCCTGCCGCCAGCGCCTACGACGGCGTGGAGTTCCTTGAGTTCGCGGTCGACGAGGCGGTCGGCGCGCGCCTGGGCGTGTGGCTCAAGCGCCTGGGCTTCGCCGAGGCCGGCGCACACCGCAGCAAGGCCGTGCGCCTGCTGCGCCAGGGCGATATCAACATCGTGCTCAACGCCGAACCCTATTCGTTTGCCCACAATTTCTTCGAGGCCCACGGCCCGTCGCTGTGCGCCACCGCGTTGCGGGTGAAGGATGGTCCGGCGGCGCTGCACCGCGCCACCGCCTACCGCGGCCAGCCGTTCCGTGGCCTGGTCGGCCCCAACGAGCGGGAGATCCCTGCCGTGCGCGCGCCTGATGGCAGCCTGCTGTACCTGGTCGAGCCCGAAGGCGCAGGCCAGAGCATCTACGACACCGACTTCCGCCTGGAGCAGGGCGCCAGCGCCAGTGGCGGCTTGCAGCGCATCGACCATATGGCCTTGGCGCTGCCCGCCGAGGCGCTGGACAGCTGGGTGCTGTTCTACAAGAGCGTGTTCGATTTCACCGCCGACGACGAGGTGGTGTTGCCCGACCCCTACGGCCTGGTCAAGAGCCGCGCTCTGCGCAGCCACTGCGGCACCTTGCGCGTGCCGCTGAACATCTCCGAGAACCGCAATACCGCCATTGCCCATGCGCTGAACAGCTATCGCGGCTCGGGCGTGCACCATATCGCCTTCGACTGCGACGACATCTTCCGCGAAGTGGCACGGGCCAAGGAGGCTGGGGTGCCGTTGCTGGAGATCCCGCTGAACTACTACGACGACCTGGCGGCGCGCTTCGATTTCGACGATGAGTTCTTGAGTGAGCTGGCCTACTACAACGTGCTGTACGACCGCGATGCCCAGGGCGGCGAGCTGTTCCACGTGTACACCGAGCCGTTCGAAGGGCGGTTCTTCTTCGAGGTCTTGCAGCGCAAGGGTGGCTATGCCGGATACGGCGCGGCCAACGTGGCGGTGCGCCTGGCCGCGATGGCCAAGGCGCGTAGCGGGGCAGGGCGTAAGCCGGTGCTGTGATCCAGAGCCCTCATCGCGCATTGTAGGACCGGCTTTGTGTCGCGAAAGGGCTGCGCAGCAGCCCCAGCAATCTAGTGGTACTCCGATATCCTGGGGCCGCTTCGCGCCCCTTTCGCGACACAAGGCCGCTCCTACACTGCGGTGAGGCCTAAGCAGCCAAACCTGACCACCCGACCAACAGCGCGCTTCCCTGCGCCGCCCGGCTCACGGATAATCCTGCGGATTCCTACAATGAGCCTGTGAGTCGGTATGAGTGATTCGGTAGTCCAGCCAGAAGCCGAAGGGGTGCGCAAAACCCGCAAGAACAACCCGGAGAAGACCCGCGAGAACATTCTCCAGGCCGCCATCACCGAGTTCGTCCAGCAGGGCCTGGCCGGCGCGCGGGTGGACGCCATCGCCGAGCGCACCGCCACCTCCAAGCGCATGATCTACTACTACTTCGGCAGCAAGGAGCAGCTGTACGTCGAGTGCCTGGTCAAGCTCTACGGCGATATCCGCAAGACCGAGCACAGCCTCGACCTCGAATCGCTGGCCCCTGAGCAGGCGATCCAGCGCCTGGTGGAGTTCACCTTCGACCACCATGCCAACAACGTCGATTTCGTGCGTATCGTCTGCACCGAGAACATTCACTACGGCGAGTACGTCAAGCAGTCGCCGGTGATCCGCGAGATGAGCAGCATGGTGCTCGATGCACTGGGCAAGATCCTCGCCCGTGGCGAGCGCGAAGGCGTGTTCCGCCCGGGGATCGAGGTGATCGACCTGCACATGCTGATGAGTTCGTTCTGCTTCTACCGGGTGTCCAACCGCCATACCTTTGGCGATATCTTCCAGATCGACCTGTCGGACGAGCAGATCAAGCAGCGCCACAAGCAGGTGATCTGCGAGGCGGTGATGCGTTACATCAAGGCTTGAACCACGGCCTCTGTAGGAGCGGCCTTGTGCCGCGAAAGGGCTGCAGAGCAGCCCCAGCAACTTGTGCGTTACCGCTGAAACCCTGGGGCCGCTCTGCGGCCCTTTCGCGACACAAGGCCGCTCCTACAGGTGCGGCGTCTTCCTCAATCAAAACTGGCGAAATGCGCCTGCATGCGCTCGGCATCGGCCGTGCGCCCGCTGAACAGCTCGAACGCCTTCACCGCCTGGAACACCGCCATGGTGCCGCCATCCAGCGTGCGGCAGCCCAAGGCCCGGGCATGGCGCAGCAGTTCGGTTTCCAGCGGGAAATAGATGATCTCCGCCACCCACAGCCGGGCATGCAGCAGCGCGGCCGGCAGGGGCATGCCCGGCAGCTTGGTCATGCCCACCGGCGTGGTGTTGACCAGGCCATCGGCCTCGGCCACTGCGCCGGCCAAGTCGCTGCCGAGCACTGCGCGGCCGACACCGAAGTGCTGGGTAAGGTTGTCCACCAGCGCCTGGCCACGGGCCGCGTCCACCTCGAACAGCACCAGCCGCTCGACCCCTTCGGCCAGCAGCGCATGGGCCACCGCCGAGCCCGCACCGCCGGCGCCCAGTTGCACCACCTGACGCCTGGCCACGTCCGGCAGGCCACGCCGCAGGCCTTCGGCGAAGCCCAGGCAGTCGGTGTTGTGGCCGACCCGTTTGCCGCCGCGCAGCACCACGGTGTTCACCGCGCCGATCCCCCGCGCTTCGTCCGACAGTTCGTCGAGCAAGGGCAGGATCGCCTGCTTGAACGGGAAGGTGATGTTCAGCCCGGTGAAGCCGGTGCGCTCGGCCGCATCGAGCAGTTGCGCCAGGGCGCTGTCGTCCACGCCCAGTTGGTCGGCGTCGATCAGCCGGTACAGGTAGCGCAACGCCTGGGCATCGCCTTCGTGCTCATGCAGCGCCGGGGTGCGCGAGGCCTGGATGCCACGGCCGATCAGGCCGGCGAGGATGCCTGGAGTGCTCATGCCTGCTCCTTGAAGTGCTCGGCGAAGTACGCCAGGGCCATTTTGTAGCCTTGGCTGCCAAGGCCACAGATCACGCCGACGGCGATGCTGGAGACGAACGACAGGTGACGGAAGGGTTCGCGCTTGTGCACGTTGGACAGGTGCACTTCGATCACCGGCAGCTCGCTGGCGATCAGCGCGTCGCGGATGGCGACCGAGGTGTGGGTCCAGGCGGCGGGGTTGATCAGGATGCCGTGGCAGCGGCCACGGGCGGCGTGGATCCAGTCGAGCAGTTCGCCTTCGTGGTTGGTCTGGCGAAATTCCAGCTCCAGGCCCAGTTCAGCGGCACTGGCGGCGCACAGGTTGGCCAGGTCGGCGAGGGTTTCGTGGCCGTACTGGGTCGGTTCGCGAGTGCCCAGCAGGTTGAGGTTGGGGCCGTTGAGCACGAGGATTCGGGGTGTCATGGCGGGGTATCGCTTTGTTGTTTTTGGATGTCGTGAGTTTTGTACTACCCGGTTAGTTTCGTCAAATGGTCGGCCTGGAAAATGGGCGATTATCGGACTGGGTGAGGGCTGGCATGGGTTCGCCGGGGTTTTTGCTGCGCCTATGAGATCGAGCGCCGCCCGCGCGGCGCATCGCTGGCAAGCCAGCTCCCACATCTGTTTCGGGCCAGTCACTCCTGTGAAGGTACCGCTGCATGCCTTATGTCTTGCGAGGGGCCGGTAATGCCCACCGAGATACCGCGTCATGCCAACAAGGCGGACAGTGGAGATTGACCAGGAGTAACTGGCCCGAAACAGATGTGGGAGCTGGCTTGCCAGCGATGCGCCGCGCGGGCGGCGCTCGATCTTGAGAGCGCTGCAAGGCTGTCGCCCTGCACCCGGTGGCCCGCACACGATCCAGGCCAGGCGCCCACCGAGATTACAAAATTGTAATCCTCACGCCACCGCCCCGATAACCAGCCCTCCCTACAGTCCCTCGCCAACGCATTCCGCCGCGCGTCGACGAGGACCCAAGCCGTGCCCATCCCCCGCAAGATCGCCTTGCTCTGCCTGTTGCTGGCCGGCCCCGCCAGCGCCCAGAGCCTGAGCCTGGACCAGGCGCTCGCCGCCGCCTTCGCCGAAAACCCCGAACTCGCCGCCGCCAGCCGCGAGATCGGCATTGCCGAGGGCGAGCGCCGCCAGGCTGGGCTGATCCCCAACCCGGAACTGTCCTGGGAGGTCGAGGACACCCGCCGCGATACCAGCACCACCACCGTCACCCTCAGCCAACCGCTGGAACTGGGCGGCAAGCGCGGTGCGCGCATCGACGTGGCCCAGGCCGGCCAGACGGTCGCCCAACTGGAACTGGAGCGTCAGCGCAACGGCCTGCGCGCCGATGTGATCCAGGCCTTCCACGCCGCCCTGCGCGCACAGACCGCGCTGGAGCTGGCGCAGCAATCCCAAGCCCTGACCGAGCGTGGGCTGCGGGTGGTGCAAGGGCGGGTCAAGGCCGGCCAGTCGTCACCGGTCGAGGCGACCCGCGCCCAGGTGCAGTTGGCCCAGGCCGAGGCGGCGGTGCGCCGTGCCCGTACCCAGCGCAGCGTGGCCTGGCAGGCCCTGGCGCGGCTGACCGGCAGCGCCCAGGCCGGCTTCGACAGCCTCGACGGCAGCAACCTGTCACCTGGCCCGGCACCCCAGGCCGAGCAGTTGCTGGGCAAGGTCGAGCAAACCGCCGACTGGCGCCTGGCCGCGGCGCAGATCGAGCGTGGCGAGGCCAGCCTGGGCTCGGAGAAGGCCAAGCGCATCCCCGACCTGACCGTCAGCGTCGGCAGCCAGTACAGCCGCGAGGACCGTGAGCGAGTCAATGTAGTGGGGCTGTCGATGCCGCTGCCGCTGTTCGACCGCAACCAGGGCAACGTGCTGGCCGCTTCGCGCCGCGCCGATCAGGCCCGCGACCTGCGCAATGCTGTGGAG
Source organism: Pseudomonas sp. TWI923 (assembly GCF_039673365.1). Classification (NCBI taxonomy): domain Bacteria; kingdom Pseudomonadati; phylum Pseudomonadota; class Gammaproteobacteria; order Pseudomonadales; family Pseudomonadaceae; genus Pseudomonas; species Pseudomonas sp. TWI923. The sequence goes on from NZ_JBDJLM010000045.1 coordinate 40,023, forward strand.
TTGCGCCTGCGCAGCGATACCCGCAGTGCCCTCGACCAGTGGGCCACGGCCATGGGCGAGGTGCAGGCCTATGACCGCACCATCCTGCCGGCGGCGCAGCAGGCGGTGGACACCGCGACCCGCGGCTTCGAAATGGGCAAGTTCGCGTTCCTCGATGTCCTCGATGCCCAACGCACCTTGATCGAGGCGCGCGGGTTGTACCTCGAGGCGCTGGCCTCGGCCACCGATGCCCGGGCGCAGGTGGAGCGCATCTACGGCGAGCTCTGAGCCGCAGCCCATCGCGGGGGGCTCCCCCCACCCCCCCCCAACAAATCTGGGGGGGGGGGGGGGGCCCCCCCGGGG